>JBLWQS010000123.1:0-5361 GCA_048452705.1 Acidimicrobiia bacterium | reverse complement strand
TCGAGGATCAGATCTTCCCCGTCCTCACCCCCCTCCCCGTCGATCCCACACACCCGTTCCCATTCATCTCCGATCTGTCACTCAATCTGGCGGTGCTCCTCGAGGATCACGACACCAAGACCCGTCAATTCGCACGGGTCAAGATCCCGCCGAACGTCCCGCGACTGATTCCGCTGCAGGACGGGCTCCGATTCGTCCCAATCGAGCAGATCGTGAACAACCACCTCGGTCGCCTCTTCGGGGGCCTCGACGTCGTCGGTTCCACCACGTTCCGGGTCACCAGGAGCGCCGACATCGCGGTCGAGGAGGAGGAAGCCGACGACCTCCTCGCAGCGATGGAGAGTGTGTTGCGTTACCGACAGCGAGCGGCCCAGGCGGTCCGCCTCGAGGTCGAAGCCGGTATCGAGGACAATGTGCTCGCTCTGCTGCTCCAGGGGCTGCAGTTGACGCACGACGAGGTCTACACGCGAGATGCACCGCTCGGTCTGTCCGGTTTGTGGAGCGTCTACGGCCTCGATCGTCCCGAACTGAAGGACCCGTCGTGGACTCCGACGACGCAACCCAGGCTGGCCGAGAAGGGCGGCAGAACCGTCGACTTCTTCGCGGAGTTGCGCAAGGGTGACATCCTCGTCCACTTCCCGTACGAGTCGTTCGCGACGTCAACCGCGGCGTTCCTTGCTCAGGCTGCCGCCGATCCGGACGTCCTCGCCATCAAACAGACGCTCTATCGCACGTCGATCCCCGACGACCCGGCAATCGGCGGTGAAGAGGCCGTCGTCCGAACGCTGATCGAAGCCGCAGAGGCGGGCAAGCAGGTCGTCGTACTTGTCGAGTTGAAGGCACGTTTCGACGAAGCGGCGAACATCAACTGGGCGAGAATGCTCGAATCCGCCGGTGTGCACGTCGTCTACGGCGTTCAGGGACTCAAGACCCACACGAAGACGCTCCTCGTGGTGCGGCGTGAGAGGGATGGCATCCGCCGATACTCACACGTCGGTACCGGGAACTTCAATCCGAACACGGCGCGGATCTACGAGGACATCGGGCTGTACACGGCGGACGAGGACATCGGCGCCGACCTGTCGGAGCTGTTCAACCACCTCACCGGCTACGCCCGTCCAGCGTCCTACCGGAAGCTCGTCGTCGCTCCCCACTTCCTCCGATCCAGGGTCATCGAACGCATCAGAGAGCAGGCAGCCCTCGGTGCGGACGGGCGCATCCTGATGAAGGCGAACCACATCGTCGACACCGAGATCATCGACGAGTTGTACGCCGCATCGGGCAACGGTTGCCGCATCGACCTGATCGTCCGTGGCAACTGCTCTGTACGTGCGGGCGTGCCGGGCCTCTCGGAGACGATCACGCTCCGCTCGATCGTTGGGCGCTTCCTCGAGCACTCTCGCATCTACCGATTTGGCCCCCCGGGGTCGACGGCCGTCTACTACATCGGTTCGGCCGACATGATGCAGCGGAACCTCAACAACCGGGTCGAGGCTCTGGTTCCCGTCACCGATCCGCGACTGAAGAACCGGATCGAAGAGGTTCTCGAGGTCGAGATGGCCGACGACGTCCTGGCATGGGCAGCCGCACCCGACGGGAGTTGGACAAAGGTGCCCACGGAGGTCGGCGTCGACACACATCAGCGGCTCCTCGATCTGGCGACCGAGCGTGCCCGCGGAGAGGCACCGTACCCGTCATGAGTCCTGAGCGATTCAAGGCAGCGATCAAAGCGGCCGGTGGCGTGTTGTACCGACCGAACGACGACGGCGAGCGCGAGTTCCTCCTCGTTCACCGGCCCCGATACGACGACTGGTCACTCCCCAAGGGCAAACTCGATCGGCGGGAAGGGTTCCTCGAAGCCGGGCTTCGTGAGGTACGCGAAGAGACCGGGATCCAGGCCAACTACCCGATCGAAATCGGGTCGGTCGGATACGAGACCGATGCAGGAAACCGCAAGGTGGTCCGTTGGTGGCTGATGGAAGCCGCGGGAGGCAAGTTCCGTCCGAACCGTGAAGTCGATGCGATCGCCTGGCTCACACTCGGCAAGGCCAACAAGCGGCTCCAATACACGAATGACCAGAAGGTCCTGCGACGCGCCAACGCCCTCGCCGACGATCGAACGTATTCAAAGATCTACCTTGTGAGACATGCCCAGGCAGGGGTGAAGTCACAGTGGAAGGGCAAAGATCACAAACGACCGCTCGACCGCCGCGGGAAGAAACAGGCGATCGACCTGGCCGTCCGGCTCAAAGCACATCCGATCACCAGGATCCTGACGTCGGGCTACCAGCGATGTCTTCAGACGGCGAAACCCCTTGAGAACGCCATCCGCTTGACGGCAGAGACGGATCGTCGGCTCAGCGTGGATGGGAACGCCGACGACGTCCTCAAGCTCGTACGCGAGCTCAAAGGCGAAGCCGCTGTGATCATCACGCACGGTGAGGTGATCAGCGCCGTTATCGGAAGTCTGGCCGCAGATGGCCTCGATCTCGACGGCCCCATGGAGTGGAAGAAGGGCTCAGTCTGGGTCCTCGAGGCGAAGAAAGGCCGGATCCGTTCCGGGCGCTACATACCGCCGAACAGGTAGTCGGGGCCGTAGTCCGTAGTCCGTAGTCCGTAGTCCGTAAGGACTTGGTCTGGCTGTTGGCTGTTCGCTGTTCGCTGTTGGCTGTTCGCTGTTCGGCTGGCTGTTCGCTGTTGGCTGTTCGCTGTTGGCTGTTCGCTGTTCGCTGTTCGCTCGCCGGACTGGCTATGGAGCGGCGATCCAATCGACCGTCGTGGCGACGATCTCCTCTAGGACTTCTCCATTCGACTTTCCTGCCCGCTTCGGGACCTTGAACGAGTGGTCGCCGTCATCGACGATCTCCACGGTCCCATCCGGTACGGATCGGGCGATCTCCGTGATCAGCGGCGGGGGCGAGAGACGGTCGCGAGTGCCGGCGAAGAAGAGCTGCGGTACTTCGATCGCATGGAGATGGTCAACGGGGCGTGGCTCGGCCTTCCCCATCGGGACGAGCGGGTATCCAAAGTAGACGAGCCCAGCGGCAGGCCATCCGCTATCTCCTACGAGGTGAGAACCGACCCGACCGCCCATCGACTTTCCTGCGAGCACCACCCGATCGCACTCCTTCGCCATGGCGTCGGCTGCCGCCCGGTGCACTGCGAGCAGCGTCGGCATCCGATCGGGCGCCTTGCGACCCGCCTCGGTGTACCGGTAGTTGAACGACATGACGAACAGTCCCGAGGCTGCGAGCCCGTCTCGAACCGCGACCATCCACGGGTGATCCTGATCCACACCAGCCCCGTGGGCGAGCAGCACACCCACCGGTCCAGGCTGCCCGGCCGTGATGCTCGTTACGGTTCCGCCTTCATACGTGATGTCCATGGGACTAGTTTTGTCGACATGCGCATCGAGATTGCCGATTCCACGGAAGAGCTTGCCGTCGTTACCGCTGACGTTCTGGCGGGGCACCTCGGCGACGGGCCGACAACCTTCGGCCTCGCCGGGGGTTCGACCCCGCGAGCCACCTATCGCGAGTTGCGGACCCGGGAAATTGCGTGGGATCAGGTGACCTGTTGGCTTCCCGACGAACGCTGGGTCCCACCCGGAGATCCGGATGCCAACGCTCTCATGGCACGCCGGGAGTTGCTCGATCACGTTCCTGCTCGTCTCCTCGCTCCCGATACGACACTCGACGATCCGAACATCGCGGCCGAGGCCTACGACCTGCTCCTTGCCGCCGAACTCGATCCGGTCCCCGACGTGGTGCTGCTCGGCATGGGAGATGACGGCCACACCGCGTCGCTGTTCCCGGGCACCGATGTCCTTAACACCGAGCATCCCGGCTACGTCGCGAACTGGGTACCGAAATTCGACACATGGCGACTGACCGCGACAGCCTCGCTCCTGAGCAGCGCAAGACATCTCATCTTCCTGGTCGCAGGTGCGTCGAAGGCAGACGTGCTGAGAAGGATTCTCGCCGAGGGAGAATCGTTCCCCGCAGGCCTGGTGGCGGAAGCGGCGGCAGATGCGACGTGGATGTTGGATAGAGAAGCAGCGAGTCGACTCTGATCTGAGCGTCTCGGAGAGGCTTCAAGCTACAAGCTACGAGCTTCAAGTAGCAAGCGGCAAGCGGCAAGAAGCCGCCATCACAAGTCTTGAAGCTTGAGGCTTGAAGCTCAAAGCTTGATACTTGAAGCTTGAGGCTTACAGCCCACCTGACCGAATCGCCTCGATCATGAACTGGCCTATCGGGGTCGTGGCTTCGAGCTCGTGGACTCTCTCGGCGACGAGCGTCTCGATCGTGGCCTGGCTGCACTGGAGTTCGAGAGCCTGCTCGTTGATCTTCGTCGCTTCTTCTTGGAACTCCTCGACCGAGGGCAAGTCGCCCTGCGTAGCAACGAGTTCTTCGACCGTCATGTCTCCGACTTCCTGCTCGACGTTGTCGATGAGATCCTGCATGAGATCGATAGTGACGTCGGCGATGTCTTCACACGTCTCCGGTTGGCCACCGCCACAGGCAGATAGCACGAGGGCGAGCACGAGGGTCAAGACGATGAGCGTTCGTTTCAGCACGGCGCGGAGGCTAGATGCCAATGTCGGATATCCGGAGTATCAGACGGTGTCGATCGAGTCGATGATGCCGGTGATGACGGCTCGGATCGGCCCGGTCGTCAGGCCGAAGATCTGACGGGCCGAGTTGCCTTCGTCGATGATCAGGACCGTTTCTCCAACGCCGGCACCGACGGTGTCAACGGCGATCGTGTATCCGTCGGGTTCGCCGTTGACGTCGAGGATGTCGCAGATCATGAGGGCTCGCCCATCGAAGAACGGATGGTTGATCGTCGAGACGACGTTGCCGGAAACCCTTCCGATCTTCATGTCATCACCTGGTCGACGATGCCGACGATCGCATGATCGACCGGCACGAACCGGGGTTCGAGGGCTTCGGCGGCTTCTCGAGATGCCACGAAGTAGACCAGTTCGCCGGGTCCGGCCATGTAGACGGCGTCGGCGGCGATGACGGGTCGGCCAGCCGGCTCCTGCTGCTTGTTCAGCGGCTGGACGACAAGGAACTTGAAGCCTTCGAGGCCTTCGGACTTGATCGTCGCCACGACGGTCCCGGTGACTCTGCCCAGTTGCATCAGCGCTCCCCTGCGTGGCGGGCGAGTCGCTGGTTGAATCGAAGGTCCTCGGCGAGGTTCTGGCGCATCTCCTCATGGATCTGGGCGATGATCACGTGACGGATGAGGTGACCGGTTGGTTCCGATCGTGCGACGGCCGCTCCCACGGCCTCTTCTACGTCTGCGACGGGACCGGTGAACACGGCGTAGCCCTTCCCACCGAGGCCATCGGCCAGG
>JBLWQS010000122.1:0-5361 GCA_048452705.1 Acidimicrobiia bacterium | reverse complement strand
CGTTCTCGCCGTGGTCGTCGCCTACGAGGTCGTCAACCGGGTCATCGAGAAGCGAGAGATCAAGGCTGCCGCGGAGGCGACACGAACAATTGATACAGCAGAGGAGGTGACAGCATGACCGGCCGTCTCGACGACTCCAACACTCGGCTGCCCGACTCCGCCGAGTACGAGCCCGATGTCGACGCGAAGCCGTCACTGCTCGAGTCTCGCGCTCTCCGGTACACCGCACTCGCACTCGGCGGTCTGCTCCTGCTGTCGATCGTCCAGGCGATCAGCGGCACGACTGAGTTGACCTCATCGGGAACGTGGGCGGCCGCCATCCGTCTTGCGATTCCGATCATGCTCGCCGGTCTCGGCGGGTTGTTCTCCGAACGTGCCGGCGTCGTCAACATCGGTCTCGAAGGAATGATGATCGCCGGTACGTGGTTCGGTGCCTGGGCCGGATGGTCGTTCGGTCCGTGGTACGGCGTGCTGTTCGGGATTCTCGGCGGTGCGTTGTTCGGTCTGATCCACGCCATCGCCACCGTTACGTTCGCGGTTGATCACATCGTGTCAGGTGTCGCAATCAACATTCTGGCTGCCGGATCGATGCGCTACCTATCGGTTGTCACCTACAGCCCAGAGTCCGGTGGTGGAGCCACTCAGTCGCCGCGGATTCAGTCTGCGATCGGCACATTCGACGTTCCACTGCTCTCGGAGGCCTTCAATTGGATCGAAGATCAAGCGATCTTCTTCATCTCGGATGTGGCGGGTTTGCTGGCCGGCTTCACGACGCGAATGTCGTGGTTGACGCTGGTGGCCCTGCTCATCGTCCCCCTTACGTGGTGGGTGCTGTGGCGCACCGCATGGGGGCTGCGTCTGCGTTCATGCGGTGAGAACCCGTATGCCGCAGAATCGCTCGGTGTCTCGGTGCTGAAGATGAAGTACTACGGCGTTGTGATCTCGGGCGGGCTTGCCGGTCTCGGTGGCGCCTACCTCGTCGTCGTCCAGGCTGGGATCTACCGCGAGGGTATGACCGCGGGTCGTGGCTACATCGGTCTGGCATCGCTCATCTTCGGGAACTGGTATCCGTTCGGAGTCGCAGCGGGCGCCTCCGTGTTCGGGTATGCCGATGCGCTGAGCCTTCGTCAGGGAACCGCCGTCCACGCGCTCCTGCTCGTGGCCGCGATAGCGCTGGCGCTGCTGGCCGCGTGGTCGATCACCAAGAAGAAGACCACGGCAGCGATCATTCAGGGTGTCGCTGCGGCGTTCTTCCTTGTCTGGTACATGATGACCGACACGGTGGCAACTCAAGTGATCGCCGCATTGCCGTACATCGTGACCTTGCTGGTCCTGTCACTCGCAACCCAGCGTCTGAGAATGCCGGCAGCAGATGGCCTGAGATACCGCAAAGGCGAAGCAGTCTGAGAGCACTTGGTACTCAGTAGTCCGTAGTCAGTAGTCCGTACTCGGTAGTCCGTGTGGGGAAGACTTATGGTTTGTATCGGCCTGCCTCTGACCACGGGGTGGTTGCCGTGTCGCCTCCGTCGTGACGACCGGTGGCAAGCCGAACGGCCTGAGCACTTCGTACGGACTACGGGGTACGGACTACGGAGTACGCCGTCGCTTGTGCAGCAAGCGACGGCCTGCGCTTAACCAGTGCTGCCGAACACTCTCACGCTCTGCAGCGCCAACTCGTTGAACGGTGGGCGGTCGCCGGCCGGTTCTGCCGGGTAGGTGCTCTTGACGGCGATCGTCAGTTCAGTGGTCCCGATGCTCGCGATCGGCACTCGTTGAGGATCGTTGGTATTGGCGAGTCGTCCTGAGATCTCGATCGTCAGGTCGTCGGTCGTGATCAAGTATCCCTGGATCTTGTAGTTCTTCTTGAAGCGGTCGTCGTCGAAGAGGTTCTGGAGTTCGATTTCGGTGATCCTCACCGGTTGCGAGAACGAGAACCGAAGCCAGGCGTCGACGCCCCGGGCGCCGTCGTCGTTCCAGTCGGTGTCCGCATCCCCATCGATGAGATGCTCAGGGTCGTGGCCATTGAGGAACGAACTGGCCTCGACCGAGGCTGGGAACAACTCGACGGCGGCCACGGGGATCGTGGTTGCCGACGATGTTGTGGTCGAACTCTCCGCGACGTCGTCCCCGCCGCTGAACACGTTGAAGATCAGAGCAGCGAGCGCCACGAGGAGAACCACAGCGCCGAGTACGCCGAGAGCCCGTCCACCGGGCGATGTCCGGAGGTTCGGTGCCGGAGCAACAGGGAGCGGATCCTGACTCAATCGGGCTCCACATTGTTCACAGTGGCGATTGAATTCTGGGTTGCTCGACCCGCACGATGGGCAGGGAACGGTCGGCACGTCTGGGTTGACGGTGTGCGTTCGCGTCGATGTTTCCAGGGTTTCAGGCGGTGGCGGCGGCGGTGGTGGCCGGCGTCGTGCCGTCTCCGGCTCTGGTGGGGTCTCTCCGAGTTCAAAGGGTTCGAAGAGATCGTCGAAGTCAGGTTTGTCCTGGTCCATCCGTTAACAATCTTCCAAAGGGGGCGTGTCCCAGTATTGTGGCACGAATGTCGTGTATTGCGTTGGTTCGTGTCGCTGAGCCGTGGAGCTTCTGGAATGTCATCGGGGCGCTGTTCCTCGTTGCCGTTGTCGCGTTGATCGTCTACTGGGCAATCCGCCGCCGCTGAAACAGCGGGCAGCCGACAACGGGCAGACCACAGCTGACAGATAACAGCCAACAGCCGAACAGAACAGCCGGGCCCCCGACGCTCACGGAATGGTCCTCGCTGTCCGCTGTCCGCTGTCCGCTGTCCGCTGTCCGCTGTCTGCTTTTCTGTCCCACCCGCTCCCTACGGTGCAGACCATGGCTAATTATCGATGCACTGCATGCTCATACCGCACGAGCCGTTGGATGGGGTTCTGTCCGCAATGCCGCGGTTCGGGCACGCTCCTAGAAGCGGATGTTGACGATCACAGGGTCGGAACGCCGACACCGGTCGCGAGCATCGTCGGCGATCGTCTCGAACGGCTTCGCACAGGAATCGACGAATTCGATCGTGTCATGGGCGATGGCATGGTCCCGGGTTCGGTGGCGTTGCTCGGTGGTGCGCCGGGTGTCGGGAAGTCCACGCTCGTTCTGGAGGTCGGATCGGCGCTTGCCGAAGCCGGTGTCCGGGTGCTTGTAGCGACGGGCGAGGAGTCGCGACCACAGGTGGGCCTGAGGGCGCAACGGATCGGATCCCTCTCGGATGGCCTCCTGATCACCACGGAGTCAGACGTCGGGAACCTCACCGATCTCATTCGATCCGGTGTGTATCGATTCGTGGTGATTGACTCGATTCAGACGGTCACGGGCGTTGCGGGGGAGAGCGGGGCCGGAAGCATGAAGGCGATTCGCGATTCGGCGGCCAGATTGATTGCGGCGGCGAAGGAGACCGATGTGGCGGTTCTGCTCATTGGGCACATCACGAAGGACGGCACGATCGCAGGTCCGAAGAGCCTTGAACACATGGTCGACGTCGTGCTGTCGCTTGATGGAGATCCACACCGAAATCTCCGATTTCTGCGGGGCATGAAGAATCGCTTCGGATCGGTCAATGAGATCGGTGTCTTCGAGATGACCGGGCGGGGTCTCGAGCCGATGAGCGATCCGAGCGCCGTTCTCTCGGGCGATCGAGACGGCACGTCGGCCGGGAGTGCTCTGTTCCCGGCGCTTGACGGACGCCGGTCCCTGATCGTTGAGATCCAGGCTCTCACCGTCCCCACCCGATCTGCTCAGCCTCGGCGTAGCGTCAAGGGGCTGCCAACGTCGCGGGTTCACCAGATACTCGCGGCCCTCGAGCGGCATGGCAGGTTCAAGATGGGTGGACTTGATGTCTACGTATCAGTGATGGGTGGTCTCTCGATCAGTGAGCCCGCCGCCGATCTGCCAACGGCCCTCGCTATCGCCTCGGTGGTTGCCGACGTGCCTCTCGGATCGTCCGCTGCATGGGGAGAAGTGGGTCTGACCGGAGAGGTGCGAAGGGTTGAGCAGGCAGACCGTCGTCGGGCAGAGAGCCGCCGGCTCGGGATCGGCCGGACTGTTGAAGCGACCGGCCGGCAGAGACTCGATGACATTCTGGATGAGTTGGAACTGCGTCCACCGAGCGAGGACTCTCGAACCGCGCTGCACATGGTTCCTTGATCGGCCTCAACCGGCGATAGGTTGGACTACGCTGCAGCCTGGATGACACCGAAAGCGCCACCACCGCTCGATGTGCTTCGTCGGTTCGCCCCCGGCTCGACGCTGAGGGATGCCGTGGAGTTGGTGTTTCAACAGGGGACCGGGTTGCTGATGGTGCTTGCGTCGAGCACCGAGGTCGACGACTTGTGCACCGGTGGTTTCCGGTTCGTTGATGTACCCGTTACTGCTCAGCGGATCGCCGAGCTGGCCAAGATGGACGGCGGCATTGTGATCGATGACGTAACGAAGACGATCTCCCGGGCAAACGTGCACTTCATCCCCGACCCGAGGATTCCGACCGACGAGACCGGGACACGATTCCGGACGGCGGATCGGCTCGCATCACAGACGGACCGACCGGTACTCGCGGTAAGCGAGGAAGGTCGCGATCTTGCGGTCTTGTATGTTGGAGAACAGCAATTCGCTCTTCAGGCCCCGACGGCGTTGTTCGCTGAGGCCAACCAGCGGCTCCAGTCACTCGAGAGGTTGCGCGCTCGTTTGGATGATGCGGTGGAGCGTCTCTCGCTCTACGAGATCGACGACATCGTCACCATGCGAGACGCCGTCAAGGTCATTCAGCGAGCGGCCTTGGTCCTCCGGCATGTGGACGAACTCGAACTTGTGGCCGTGGAACTGGGAGATGAGGCCCCGCTCGTGCGTTTGCAGGCGACCGACGTCGCCGAAGGAGTTCCCGCGCTCGTCGATCTGGTGAACGCCGACTATCAACCACGCAAGCCGCGTCGAGGCACGTCGGTTATCGCCAGGCTTGGTGAGATATCGACGGAGGATCTCTACCACACAGCGAAGGTCGGTGATCTGATCGGTCTCGCTCCTCTCGACGAGGAAGTGAGCCCCCGGGGTGTTCGGGCTCTCGCTGCAGTTCCACGGATCCCCGACTCGGTGAGGAACCGAATCCAGAAACGGTTCGGGACGTATCAACGGCTGCGCACCGCAACGACCGAGGAACTTGATGCGATCGACGGCGTCGGACCGAAGCGTGCGTCGAGGATTCGTGCCTACCTCGATCAAGGCAACGGCATTCTCACCCCGCACCTCGAGGACTAGCGTCGCTCGCGATCGGCAGGGGACGGTGAGCTTTGAGCGAGGAGCAATGAGCGAGTCGGCACTGAGTACTGGGTACTGAGTATCGAGTACGGC
>JBLWQS010000121.1:0-5376 GCA_048452705.1 Acidimicrobiia bacterium | reverse complement strand
GTCTCCGATGTACTTCGACGTGGCCTCACCGCCCCCATCGGGTCGTTGGATGCTCCGCAATACCGAGAACAAGCCGAACCAGAGCGGCATCTGGACGATCATCGGGAGACAACCGGCGGCAGGGTTGACGCCACGCTCCTGGTAGAGGGCCATCAACTCCTTGTTGAGTTCTTCCTTGTCCCCCTTGAGTTCTTTCTGGAGACGCTTGACCTCCGGTTGGATCTCTTGCATCGCCTTCATCGACCGGGTCTGTTTCAGCGTCAGGGGGAAGAGAACGAGCGATATCGCCAGCGTGAGCAAGATGATCGCGATACCAAGATTTGGAATAAATTGGTAAAAGAAGTTGAGAACCCCGCCGAGAAGGTCGAGGAGGAGGTTCCAGGGGTTCACGTGTCGCTCCCAGTGTTCATATCGTGTTCGTGTTGGCCCGGCTCGGGTACGGGGTCGTATCCACCTTCATGGAACGGCTGGCACCGTCCGATGCGTTTGGCGGCCATCCAGGACCCGCGACCCGCGCCGTGGAGGTGAATCGCGTCGTACCCGTATTCTGAGCAGGATGGATAGTACCGGCAATTGCCCCCGAAAGCGGGCGAGAGCACCTTCTGGTAGACCCGGATGGAGCGCATGAGAACCCGAGCCGCCGGTGTCGGCGTCCGTTCTTGGTCGGTACTCATCGGTTCTTCTCCTCTCCGTTCTCGGTGATCGCTGTACCCAGATCCCTTACCAGGTGGTCGAATCCCGTCGTGACGACACCCGGTGATGCGATCACCACGTATGCCGTGTCGGGTTTCAACTCGACCCTCCTCAGCGCTTCGCGGAGACGCCGCTTCGCTCTGTTGCGAGATACCGCGCCGCCGACCCGACGAGACGCGACGATGCCCACTTGGGGAACGCCTCTCTCTCCGCCGGCACGAATCACTCGGATGTCTCCGCATCGGGCCGATCGGCCCGTGCGGAAGACGGCGGAAAACTGTGCCGTCGATCGCAGCGAAACGAACGATCGTCCGGTGCTACGCCGTGAGACGACGGCGACCCTTGAGACGCCGTCTCTTGATGACGGCGCGACCGGAACGGGTCCGCATCCGGGAGCGAAATCCATGCTTGCGCTTGCGGCGCCGCACGTTTGGTTGATAGGTGCGCTTCATAGTGAGGTATCCCCGCTTGGGAGGTCGCGATACGACCGGGAAGAATTCGGACGCCTGAATCTTACGTCGCTCAGCGCCCTAACGGTCGTATCGGAACAAGAACGCGAAGTCGCGCCCAGGAACGCGAAATCCCGAACTTTACCGCGAAACATCGTTCGCACGCATTTCGAGTGGTCTTGGGCACATCGCGACACTCTCCCATTTATTTCCATTCCTTGGAGCCCTTACCCACCAAGGATTCTCGTCGCTTCCCCCTCTTCGGCTGGTCCAGATACCGGAGGTTTTCCCCTTCTTGCCTCTCCGTTCTCCCGAGACATATACTCGCCGCCGCTCCCACGCGGAAAACCGCACTTCCCCGGAGGGAGATCCGGGCCGCGACGGCACTGCGGGAGCGGGCTGGAACGTTTGAACATGTTTTCCACACCCTGTGGACAGGTGTGTGGACAGGGTATGACAGGTCGAGAGGAGCAACAAGAGTGGCTGAATTGCGTTCGTCCACCGCGGAGTGGGAGACCTTCCATCAGCAGGTGCGCCGCCGGGTGACACCGGCCGCGTGGCAGACCTGGATCGAACCACTCGACTCCAGCATCGAAGAGGGCAGCCTCCATCTCGTCGCCCCGACCGACTTCCACTATCGCTGGGTCGGGGACCGCTACCTGCCCGCCCTACAAGAGGCTGCGCTCGACACCCTCGGCCTCGAAGTCGAACTCACGGTGGTACCAACCGTCGCAGAGCCTCCCACCGAGGTCTCCTCCCGACCGAACGCATTCCAGGTTCCTCTCCCGATCGATACGATCGAAACCACTCGATCCCGGGCGAACGGCCCCCGCCTTGTTCCGAAGTACACGTTTGACAATTTCGTGGTCGGACAATCGAACCGTTTCGCTCACGCCGCAGCGCTCGCCGTCGCCGAGCAGCCCGGGAGCCATTACAACCCTCTCTTCATCTACGCGAACGCCGGTCTCGGAAAGACACACCTCCTCCACGCCGTCGGCCATCACCTCATCGAACTCGATCCCCGTGCGGTTGTTCGCTACGTCTCCTCCGAACAGTTCTTCAACGAATTCATCAACGGAATCCGTCGGAAGAGAATGAATGAGTTCAAGGAGCGCTATCGCACGATCGACCTGCTTCTTCTCGACGACGTTCAGTTCTTCGAAGGGAAGGAGCAGATCCTCGAGGAGTTCTTCCACACGTTCAACAGCTTGTACGAGGCGGGGAAGCAGCTCGTCATCAGCTCCGATCGCCACCCAAAGCACTTGTCGACACTCGAGGATCGCCTGCGGAGCCGCTTCGAGTGGGGGCTTCTGACCGATATCCAGACTCCCGACATCGAGACGCGCCTTGCGATCCTCAGGAAGAACGCCGAGTTCGCCCCTGCACCGGTTCCACCGGACGTGATGACGTTCATCGCTGAGAACGTCCATCAGAACATTCGCGAGCTCGAAGGTGCTCTCACCCGTGTGACGGCATTCGCTTCACTCACGGACGAACGGATCACCCTCACGACGGCGAAGGAGGTTCTCTCCGATATCGTCGATTCCGACCGCGTGGTCCCGCTGACCGCCGACCGGATCATCCAGGTCACCGCCGACTACACGTCGACTACCGTCGATTCACTGATCGGTCCCAGTAGGAAACAGCCCCTCGCTCGATCCCGACAGATCGCCATGTATCTCTGCAGGGAACACACAGATCTCTCTCTTCCGAAGATCGGAGCACAGTTCGGTGGCCGCGATCACACGACGGTGATTCATGGCGTCGAGAAGGTCAAGACCCTGATGAGAACCGACATGGAGGTGTTCGACCAGGTCTCAGACCTCGGACAGCTCCTGAGGACAACATGACCGATATCCACACCCCCTCGTCTCCTCTCGAACTGCCTGTTGAGTACTGTGTGCTTGTTCACAGTCCATGTGGATTAGGAAATCCGTTGCCTTCAACGATTCCCGGGCTTTGTCCACAATCCACAAGGCCTACTACTACCACTACCGTTTGTAATTGAACTAACCAAGAAGCAGAGGAAGAACAACTGTGCGTATCCGAGCCGAACGTGATGATCTCGCCGACGTCCTAACCAGGGCAGGACGAGCCGTTGGAAGTCGCTCACCTCTTCCGATCCTCCAGGGACTGCTGTGTGAGGTCGAGGGGGGACGCCTCCAGGTGACGGGAACGGACAACGAAGTTACCGTACGTACGTATCTCGAAGTCGAGGGACTCGAAGACGGCGCCACGGTGATCCCGGCCAAACTTGCAGCCGACGCGGTCCGCAAGCTTCCCACCGGCGCAGTCTCGATGACTGCTTCGGACGGAGAAGTCGAGATCACCGGTAACGGGCCGCGGTTCCGTTTGCGCGAGTTGAGCGTCGGGGACTTCCCGAAGATCGATGACACCCTGCCGGCTGAGACGATCGACGTCGTGGGAGAAACGCTCGTCAAAGCACTCAGTCAGGTCGGGATCGCCGCATCTGGAGATGAGGCCCGACCGACCCTCACCGGAGTTCTGTTCGAAGAGAACGACGGAGGATTGCGACTGGTAGCAACCGACTCGTACCGGCTGGCCGTGCGCGACGTACTCGGGATCGGTGCAAGTGGATCGAAGCTGGTCCCATACCGGGCGTTGAAAGAGTTGGGACGAACCGTTGGCGACGGACCGATGAAGGTAGCGCTCGGAGAGCGAGAGGCAGCGTTCATCACGGATCAAGGGAGGCTGACGGTTCGGATCATCGACGCGGCGTTCCCGAAGTACCGACAACTCCTGCCCGACTCCTATCCGAGTCGCCTCGAAGTATCGAAGAAGAGCCTTCTCGATGCCGTCGGACGAGCGGCGCTCGTGGCGGAAGACCACATCCCGGTTCGTCTGAACCTCCACGAGGGGGGCGTTGAATTGAGCGTCATCCGTCAAGAGGTCGGCGAAGAGACCGAGCACATCGAGGGCAAATACGAGGGTGAAGAGATGACGATCGCCTTCAACACCAGGTATCTCACCGAAGGGGTCGGGGTCATCGACTCCGACACCGTCATCCTGGAAACGATCGATGCACTGAAGCCCGGCCTTCTTCACGGCGTCGGAGATGAGGATTTCCGGTGTCTCCTGATGCCGGTCCGCCTCTAGGAGAAGGGTTCGGGACAACGATGTCGAGAGGAGAGGGATGTATCTCTCCTGGCTCGAACTGACAGAGGTTCGGTGCTACGACACCGTTCGCTTCGAGCCGGATGAGGGCATCAACGTCCTTGTCGGAGCAAACGGGGCGGGCAAGACGAGCATTCTTGAGGCGGTCGCCTACCTCGGACTGCTGAAATCGTTCCGGGGAACGCCGGATGTGTCGATGATCGCTACCGGCTCGGACAAGGCCGTGATCCGTGGGGAGTTCGCCATCCCGTCGGGGACCACTCGAGTCGAAGTCGAACTCGCGAATCCGGGTCGCCGCAGGGTGCTGGTCAACGGAAAGAGGCCCCAGCGCAACAGTGACGTCCTGTCGCAGGTGCCGATCGTGGCCTTCCAGCCCGACGACCTCGATCTGGTCAAGCGCGGGCCGGGGCTGAGAAGGGCGTACCTCGACGATCTGGCAGCCCAACTGTGGCCACAGGCCGGCGCCGATCAATTGGACTACGAGCGGGCCGTGCGCCAACGCAACTCGCTCCTCAAACAAGAGGGACGAGGGGCAGACCCCATCACATTGGACGTGTGGGATGAGCGGGTCGCCGTCGCCGGAGCTGCCGTCTTCGGTCATCGGACCAGAGTTCTCGAAGCACTCGACGCATCGCTGGGCGAGGCGTACCGGTTGGTGGGGGAGAAGGGTTCGTTGACGTGGAGCTACGAGACGAACTGGGGGGCGTCGATGGATGACGGTGGAGGAGTTGAGCGACTCAGGGAGGAACTGTTCGAACGACGGCGCCGCGACATGGATCAACGGGTGACAAGCGGCGGCCCCCACCGGGACGATCCAGCGCTCGTCGTCGACGGGCGTCCAGCACGCACGATGGCAAGTCAGGGAGAGCAGCGGACCGTGGCGCTCGCGCTTCGTGTGGCTGCCTACCGGGTGCTCGGTACGCACCGTTCGACCGCTCCGATCCTTCTCCTCGATGATGTCTTCTCAGAGTTGGATCCTGGACATGCTCGGGGTGTCATGTCCCTTCTCGGCGATGGTCAGGTTTTTGTCACAACGGCGAGAGAAGATGAGGTTCCCGCAACCGGGCGACGGTGGAACGTCGACGGAAGGACCGTGACA
>JBLWQS010000120.1:0-5423 GCA_048452705.1 Acidimicrobiia bacterium | reverse complement strand
GCAGGAAACCGGCCGAGATTCCGATCATGTAGATCAGCATCGTTCGTTTCCGGTTCGACATAAGGTCGGAGAGATAGCCGCCAAGCGGACGAGCCCCGAGATTCACAAACGCGAAGGATGCGGCGACAACCCCGGCGACGGTTGGAGTAACGATCGACATGCCGGAGTCATTCGTCAGGGGCTTGAAGACGGTCTCGTAGAAGGCAGGAAGCATGGAAACCACCGCAAGCTCCGCACCGAAATTGGCAAAGTACGTCGTGTTCAATGCGGCGACGCTCCCCCAGTGGTATTTCTCATCCTCGGGGACGCCGGCCCGTAGGTACGGCAGATTGATCTGCAACGTCTTGAACACATGCGCGAAGTAGAAGAGGAAGAGCACTCCATAGATGACCCACAGGGCCGTTTGAGAGAGAACCGGGCTGCCATCGAGTTCCACACCACCGACCCTCCATGCCAGGACCATGAGCGCCCCCACGAGGGGGAACGACATGATGAGGTACATGATGAGATCACCGTAGGACGTGACCATCATCGGCTCGGTCTTCTTCGACTTGTGGAGGTGTTCGCCCACCGGGACGTCCCGGACCAGGAAGTAGTACATAACGCCGTAGACGCCCATAACGAGGCCGTTGACGGCCATCGCCCAGCGCCATGCATCGTTGCCGAGTCCGAGCCAGTCGCCCATGAATGTAATGGCGAACCAGGGCAGCGTCATGGCAGCGAAGGCCGAACCGAAGTTCCCCCAGCCAGCGTAGAAGCCCTCGGCCCTGCCGATGTACTTCGGTGGGAACCACTGAGCAACCATCTTGATGCCGATGACGAAGCCGGCGCCAACCGAGCTGAGCACGAGACGGGCGATCAGCAACTGCATGAAGGTGTTCCCGAACGAGAATGCCACCGCGGGAATCGCCATGACGATCATCAGGCCGGTGAACACGATTCGGGAGCCGTAGCGGTCGATGAGAGCGCCAACGATGATGCGAGCCGGGATCGTCAGTGCAACGTTCGCTATCAACAGGATCTTGACGTGCTCGTCGGTGAGCCATCCGATCGAGTCCAGCATCGTGGTCGCCAGCGGAGCCAGGTTGAACCAGACGTAGAACGTCATGAAGAACGCTATCCACGTGTAGTGGAGTGTCCTGATCCGTTCCTGATCGAAATCAAGTAGCTTCGGCGCTACCTCGTCGGTGGACGACGATTGCCCGTCCTGATTCATGTTCCCTCTCCTCCGCGCCAGGGTCTCTCGCGACCTCTGCCCTTCCCGACACCAACGTGCACCCGCGGGCGAGCGCACTCCCTAGTTTGTACGGATGAGGCAACAAACGTCAACTAAGGCACTAAACGTTCAGTGCTAAGGTGCATGTCGTGCAGGCCACACTCGGACGCAAGGGCGATTACTCGGTACGAGCAGTGCTCGATATCTCCAATCACAACGGAAATCGACGCAAGTCTCGCGAGATCGCCGAGGAGATGGACATCCCCTCTCGCTATCTCCCCCAGATCCTCGCCAACCTGGTCGAGCACCGCATCCTCACCGCCGAGGCGGGCCCAACCGGTGGCTATCTCCTGGCCAAGCCAGCCGACGACATCACCCTGCTTGACGTGGTCGAAGCCGCCGAAGGGCCCATACACCTTGACCGATGCGTCTTGCGGGGCGGTCCGTGCGACTGGGACACATCCTGCCCGGTACACGTTCCCTGGAACCGTGCCTTGAACGCTCTGACCGAGGAACTGACCGCGACCACGTTCGGCGAGTTGACTCTGCAGTGTGAAGCGATCGCTGCCGGCACCTACGAACTGCCCGCCGACATGCCACCACACGTCATACCGACACCCCGACGACCGCCAACATCAACAAAGGGAGCCGCGAGCCAGTGATCCCCTGGGTGCAGACTCGGAAACCGACCCCATCAAGTCAACAAATCATGCAGTGGACATCGAGCGAAGAGAGAAGGAAGACCGCATGAATCGAGCGGTGCGACTGATTTCGATGGCGGGGTTCGCCATGAGCCTCCTGGTGGTAGCGATGATCGCGTTGCTCCCCGGCCCGGCCAAAGCGCAGGCAGAAGACGAAGGACAGTCGGTCTATGCGACCAACTGCTCAGCTTGTCACCAGCCGGACGGGCTCGGCATTCCCGGTTCGTTCCCACCCCTGTCGGGTAACCCCAACGTCGAGGATTCTGCATACGTGAGAAGCGCAATCACGGAAGGTCTCAGCGGACCCATCGAGGTGCTCGGCGAGACCTTCGACGGCGTCATGCCGCCATTCGCGAGTCTGTCGGACGCCGATATAGACGCCGTAACCGCCTACATCCAGGCGGACGTCTTCGAAGCCGTAACGGGCGAAACCCTCGAACCGGGTGACACCGCAACGGGAGAGGCGATCTTCGTGGGCGCCAACCGACTCGAGAATGCGGGACCAGCCTGTGTCGGATGCCACACTGCTGCGAACCACCAGGGTCTGAGCGGATACACGCTGGGACCCGACCTCACCGACCTCTCGGTCCGCTACGGCGGAGAAGAAGCGGTTGCGGCCGCGCTCAGCAATCCACCGTCAGCGACCATGCAGCCGCTCTTCGATGGAGCTCCGATCGCCGACCAGGAGCGAGCCGACCTCGCCGCGTACTTCGAATCAATCTCGGATGCGAAGATCTCCCGCAGCCCCGTCGACCTCATGCTCGTGGGCGGCGTCATCGGAGCGATCGTCTTCTTCGCCCTGATGCTGCTCGCCACCCGGAGCAGGAAGCCCGGATTTGCTAAGCAACTGAGGAGCCAACGATGACAAAGGAATGGATCCGGGACAGCGAGGCTCCCGCCGAGCGGAAGTGGGAAGAGTTCTACCGCAATCGTTTCCAGCACGACAAGCGAGTGAGGACAACCCACGGCGTCAACTGCACTGGTTCGTGCAGCTGGGAGGTCTTCGTCAAAGACGGGATCGTCACCTGGGAGTTGCAAGCGACTGACTACCCGGCGCTCGAAGACGGACTTCCACCGTACGAGCCGCGCGGATGCCAGCGCGGGATCAGCTACTCGTGGTACCTCTACAGCCCTATCCGGGTGAAGTACCCATATGGACGTGGCGCCCTCATCGACCTCTATCGCGAGGCCAAGTCCGTGTACGGCGACCCCGTCGATGCGTGGGCATCGATCATGAACGATCCAGAGAAGCGGAAGCGTATCCAGACCGCCCGCGGCAAGGGTGGGTTCCGCCGGATGATGTGGGACGAGGCCCTCGAGATCGCGGCCGCCTCGGTCGTGTACACCACAAAGACATACGGCCCCGATCGCGTCGCAGGATTCTCTCCGATTCCCGCCATGTCGCAGATCAGTTACGCAGCCGGCAGCAGGTTCCTCAGCCTGTTGGGTGGCACGATCTTGAGCTTCTACGACTGGTACTGCGATCTCCCGCCGGCTTCCCCTGAGATCTGGGGAGAGCAGACCGACGTTCATGAGTCCGCCGACTGGTACAACTCCCGGTTCGTGGCCGTAGTGGGCGCCAATCTCAACATGACCAGGACGCCGGATTGCCATTTCATCTCCGAGGTGCGGCACGCTGGTGCCAAGCTGACGGTGTTCGCACCCGACTTCAGCCAGGTAGCGAAGTACGCAGACTGGTGGATTCCCTCGAACCCGGGCCAGGACACCGCGTTCTGGATGGCGGTCAATCACGTGATCCTCAAAGAGAGCTACGTCGACCGGCAGGTCCCGTACTTCCAGGACTACGTCAAGAAGTACACCGACATGCCGTTCCTCGTCGAGATCGACGGGTCACGTCCGGGCAAGTACGTGCGTGCCGACTTGATCGACGAGTACGAGACCGCCGAGAACGGCGAGTGGAAGCTGCTCTGGTGGGATCGCAACTCCGGCAGGCCACGCATGCCGAAGGGAACGATCGGATACCGCTGGGCCACGGAAGACAAGGGGAAGTGGAACCTCGAACTCACCGACGGTCTCAATGGTGACGTACTCGATCCGGAGTTGACGTTCGCCGAGACGAACGACGGCATCACACAGGTCGAGTTCGACAACTTCGGCGGTGGCGGTGTGGTCAGGCGCGGAGTCCCTGTTCGCTACATCGAGACCGATCGGGGGCGGGTCGCCGTTACGACGGTGCTGGATCTCATGATCGCCCAGTTCGGCGTCGACCGCGGCCTCGGCGGGGCCTACGCCACCGATCTCGACGATGAAGACGCCCTCTATACGCCTGCATGGCAGGAGCAGTACACGGGGATCCATCGCGACACCGTGCTTCGCTTCGCTAGGGACTGGATCGACAACGCCGAGAAGACCAGCGGCAAAAACATGATCATCATCGGTGCCGGCGCCAACCACTGGTATCACAACAACCTTCTCTACCGCTCCGGTATCGTCGCCTTGATGCTCACCGGTTGCGTCGGCGTCAACGGGGGCGGTCTCGCTCACTACGTTGGACAGGAGAAACTCGTCTGCCACGCCTCATGGGGTGCAATCGCCTTCGGCGGGGACTGGGGAGAGGCTCCACGCCATCAGAACACTCCCTCATTCCACTACGTCCACTCCGATCAGTGGCGCTACGAGCGCGGCTACTCCGACTACGACACGCTTCCAGAACACGCATCCACCGACGATCACACGATCGATCACGAGGTGCGCGCGGTACATCGCGGCTGGCTACCCTTCTATCCGCAGTTCAAGCAGAACTCCCTTGATCTCGTCAAGGAGGCGCAGGCGGCTGGCGCCGCGACCGACGAGGAGATCATCTCCTACGTCGTCGAGCGACTCAAGAGCCATGAGCTCGAGTTCTCCATCGATGATCCCGACGCACCGGAGAACTGGCCGCGGACGTGGTTCATCTGGCGTGGAAACGCCATCGGAACAAGCGCCAAGGGTCACGAGTACTTCATGCGTCACTATCTGGGCACACACTCGACGGCCGTCGCAGAAGAACTGGCCGGCGAGACGGTCAAGGAAGTCACCTTCCGCGAGGATGCCCCGATCGGCAAGTTCGACCTCGTCGTCGACCTCAACTTCCGCATGGACACGAGCGCTCTCTACTCGGACCTGGTGCTGCCTGCTGCCACCTGGTACGAGAAGGACGACATCAACTCGACGGACATGCACACCTACATCAATCCGATGCAGATGGCCGTCGCTCCGGCGTGGGAATCGAAGTCGGACTGGTTGATCTTCAAGTCAGTGGCCGCCAAGGTGGCTCAGCTGTCACGCAGCCACATCCGGGGTCCGGTCAAGGACATCGTGATGCTGCCCCTACAGCATGACACACCCGATGAGATCTCCCAACCCGATACCCGGGACTGGTACAAGGGTGAGGTCGAGGCCATCCCGGGCAAGACGATGCCCAAGTTCCGTGTGATCGAGCGAGACCATCTTCTCGTAGAGCATCGCATAGTCCCGCTCGATCACACGGAACTTGGGCATCGTCT
>JBLWQS010000119.1:0-5425 GCA_048452705.1 Acidimicrobiia bacterium | reverse complement strand
ATCCCGCAGAGCGTGAAAGTCCTCAGCTAGCCAATCGCGGAGGATCTCTTGAGGCAACTCTGAGCGTCTCGAGGTCCAGCCTTGTAGCCCATCGATTTCGATGCAAGCCTCCGCGTATCGCTTGTGAGGCTCGCCCCGAATTCGTCCTGTGCTCCGGGTACCTCCCCAGGCTCGAGAACCCGAACCCGAGTGGCGACCTTGCCGCATTCGTTGCACGCGAACTTCAGGTCGTATTGCACAGCATCCACAGTACGCCTCTCTTTCCTCGTGGATATCTGTCCAGTGGGATCCGACACGATCGAAGCCAGAGATTTGCGGGAATTCCTTGTGAGCATCTTGAGGATGTTTTAGCCCACGGTTAACGCACACACCGCGAGTCTGGTCGGACTTGATGCAAGGAGGCCAAGCATGCTGGCACAGGCCGCCGTCGAGAGCAGAATCTATGAGGCGTGGGCCTCGAGTCGAGCCTGAGCGTGGTCGGCAAGGCGCTCGAAGACCGCCCAACGCAGGATTTCGGTGACCTGTCGGATCCACCGCCGCCTGAGCCATACTCGCCCGCTCTGAGCGGTCTCGTTGTTCTGTCGTGGAGAGGGATGAAGCGGCTATGGCAAGGGCGCGAGCTCCTCGGGGATGCTGACCGACGGGACGTCATCGACCGGCTGTTTCCTCGTGGAATGCCCCGCCGGCAGTTCTTCACTCGTTTCCTATCTCTCATGATGTTGTCAACGGCGATTGCCGTCTTCGGCATCCTGGGGGACTCCACGGCGGTGGTCATCGGAGCAATGCTCGTCGCACCGCTCATGTTCCCGGTCCTCGGCGCAGCGGCGGCAATCGTCATGGGTTGGCCACGACGGATCGTGAGCCGTGCGCTGCTCGTGGCCGCTGGATCCGTCCTCGCGGTGATGCTCGCTGCGGCGATCTCGTTCATCATTCCAGGCAGGACAACGCCCCTCCCGGCAGAGTTGATGGCTCGCACTTCCCCGAATCTGCTTGATCTCGGTATCGCTCTCGCTGCCGGGGCCGCCGGGGCGTACGGTCAGGTCAGACGTCACGCCGCGGATGTTCTCACCGGCGTCGCCGTTGCCGTCGCCCTTGTTCCCCCGCTCGCGGTTGTGGGAATATCGCTGCAGCTCACGGACTGGCAGCTCGCGGTTGGAGCGACGTTGCTTTTCCTTGCCAACGTGGTCGGCATCGTCATCGCAGCTTCGGCCGTCTTCCTTGCCGCGGGCTTCGTGCCCGGGCGGAATCCGCTGAAAGGGCACACTCAGATCCTCCGCGCAATGCGTTGGGCCGCTATCGCCACGATCATCGTCGTGCTGCCCATGCAGTTCGGCAGAGGAGCTGTCCTTCCGGTAACCGATCCGACCGAGGAAGTCGCTGCCGTCGTTGAGGAATACGTGTCTGAACGTGGCTCCACGACAGAGGTCGTGGACGTCGAAGTCGAGGTCGACGGCGGCTTCGCCAAGATCGACGTGGTCGTGGCGAGTTCGCTGGCGGCGTCATTCGTGGATTCCCTCGCCCAGCGCCTTGCCGAACGCCTCTCGTCGCCAGTGCAACTGCGCCTTCTCGCCGTCTCAGCGGAGACCGAGCGCGCCACCGTCGTGCCCTAACGGGCCGAGAATCGAAGAACGTCGCACCACAGGTGAGCCCGACCAAGTGCATTGCTCGATCGAGACGATTCGCTCAGGACGCGTGTACTCGGGGAAGTCTGCGCTCTCGGAGGGCGACGCACGGGCCTTCGGTCCCAGCTCTCACGATCCGACGAAGTAGATTGGACTCGCTCGTGCGTGGCTGGCTCAGCAACATCACGTGCTCGCGTTGTCGCCGCTCGCTTGTGGACATTGAATCGATGTCAGAGTTCATGGACGAACACCCTGGCGGCGGCCCAGCTTCGGATCTCGATGGGTAGGATGAACTGAGGGTCGCTCAACGAGCGCCATGGCCTTGGGAGGGTTGTCATGTTCCGTTCGCTCCATCGACGGCTAGCGCTGTTCGTCGTAGTCGCACTGGCCGTGTTGCTGGCTTTGCCGGCGGCGGCTGCTCCGAAGTCGGGGGCTGATGTCCCACAGACGGTTACCGAGACCGAGTTCCTGGGCGAGGTCATCGTTTCGTCGGGTACGGTGTTCGAGGGAACCGAGATCGGTGGCCTGTCGAGTATCACGTTCGATCAAGGGCGTGGTGTGTATCACACCCTCTCCGACGATCAGGGGAACCGGCCCACCGGAGACCCGGTGCGCTACTACACCGTCGATATCAATCTCGATGACGGCGGACTGGATGATGGCGATGTCACGTTCCTCGACGTGACACAACTCTATGAGAACAAGAAGACCCCGTTCGCACCCGGCGGTCTCGATCCCGAGGGCTTCGTGCTCGGACGTGAAGGGTTCTTCTACATGTCGTCCGAGGGCAACATCTTCGCGGATCCGATCATCGATCCGTTCATCCGCCGCTACAACCACAACGGGCGCGTGACTGCGGACCTGCCGATCCCGGACAAGTACATCCCGAACGGCATCGACTGGGGCGTCCGGTTCAATCTGGCGTTCGAGAGTCTCAACCTGACACCGGACAGTCGTCAGCTCGTTACCGCCGGTGAAGGTGCGCTCTTCCAGGATGGTCCGGCTTCCACGTTCGACAACGGGAGCCTCGCTCGCATCCTCAGCTACGACAATGCGAGGCGGCTCCCGGTCGCCGAATATGTGTACGAGGTGGGTCCGTGGGCTGAGCCGTCTGCGATCTTCGGTGTCAACGGCATCGTCGAGGTTCTACCGATCGACAATGCCGGCACGATGCTTGTGATGGAGCGCTCTTTCTCCGTCGGAGGAGTACTGGGGGGCGGTACGGGGAATGTGGTCGCCATCTATGAAGTCTCTACCGAGGGTGCCACCGATGTCCTCGATATCGATGCGCTTTACGACGGAGGATCTCCTATCGCTCTGACACCGGTCTCAAAGGACCTCGTGTTCGCGTTCGACGATCTCGGGATACCGATCGACAATATCGAGGGAATGACGTTCGGGCCGGATCTGCCCGACGGACGCCGGACTCTTGTGATCGTCAGCGACAACAACTTCAGTGCCGGGCAGTTCACCCAATTCATCGTGCTGGCGGTTGACATTCAGGACGCCAGCTGATTCGATTGATCTGAGTCTTTGGACGCTCGGTCGCACACCGAGCGTCCAAGGAGTGGTCTGTTCGAACCCCAACCACGACGCCTTCTTCGACGAAGCGGACGGCGTACCCACCGCGAGCTTTGTCAACTTCGACAATCTCCACACGCTGCCGCGAGAGTCCTTCCGCCGGAGAGTCACGACGCTCGGAGCGGCCAGGCTGGCCCAGGCATGCCGGGTCCTCCGGGAAGCGACGGATTACTGACCGTCGCAGACGGGAGCATCGTTGATGACGAGCCGTGGGAGCGGGCCGTCGATCCGCTTATGCTGGAGCTTGGATACCACTGGGGGTCGATGGTGCGATGCCGTTCGAGCCGACGACTGGCAGCCGCTCTGGTCGTGATCGTCGTGTCGGCCTGCTCGACCGCAAACACCGCCGAGACCCCCGCTCCCACGGCGACATCTCCTCTCACGACAGCCCAGGCGGTAACCACCACCGCTCCCGCCACCACCAGTGCCCCGCCGACGACTACTCCCGAGTCGACGACGATCCTCCCCGCGGTCGAGGGCCCCGTCCCGTCGCCCCGGATCTTGGCGTTCTACTACCCGTGGTACGGCAGCCTGGAGATCAACGGCCAGTGGATCCACTGGGATCAGGCGGCAGCCCATCCGCCGCGCGACATCGGCGCCGACTACTACCCAACCCTCGGCGCATACAGCGCCGTCGATTCGGCGGTCGTGGCTCAGCACTTCGCTTGGCTGAGGGAAGCCGGCATCGGCGTCGTTGCCAGCTCGTGGTGGGGCCAAGGAACCAGGGAGGACCGCGCGGTTCGGGTGCTTCTAGACGCGGGGGAGAGATACGGCATCCAGGTCGCCTTCCACATCGAGCCGTACCCAGGACGCACGGCCGCCCGCGTGGTCGCCGACGTCGAGTACCTGTACGAGAGGTACGGCGACCACCCGGCGTTCTTCCGCAGCGCCGATACGACGCGCTGGAGCACCGGGAATCAGCCGAAGGGACTGTTCTTCATCTGGAGTTCGACGGTGCCGAATGAACAGATCGGGTACGTGGACGCCGACTACTGGCGCGACGCCATGGACCAGATCCACAGCCTTCCCGACGGAGGGTTGGTGATCGCCGACACCCCGAGCGGGAACTGGATCGACGGCGGCCACTTCGACGGGCTCTACAACTACGCAACTCTCGAGGAGTCACCGAGTTTCGACTGGGCGCGCACGCTTCCTCCGGGCGGCTGGTACATCCCCAGTGTTCTCCCCGGCTTCTCCATCAAGCGGGTCGCCTACGCATCTGATGCCCGCACCGATCGTAACGGGGGCGCCACCTACCAGCAGCAGTGGTCGGCTGCGCTGGGAACCGGGATCGAGCCGCAGATGGTCTCGATCACCTCATTCAACGAGTGGCACGAGGGGACCCAGATCGAACCGGCGGAGTCCGGGGCCGCTCGCAACGACACGAACGACTACGACGACTACGGCGACCTCGGGCCGGAGGGCTATCTCGCGTTGACCGCGGAGCTGGCGGCAGGGTTCCTCTCAACGTCCTGGGAGCAGCTCGCCGCGCCCCGCGTCCGGATCTCGATCGAGACGACGAGTGATTGGACTGTGCTCGACATGGAGGCGGGGGGCGAGTGGGTACAGCCGGTCACGGTTTCGATGAGCGAGACGGCGACGTCCGACTTCGAGGGTGCACAGCGCCTGGCACTCCTTCAGCCCCTCGATGACGCCGCTGCGGGGAAGATGGTCCAACTGGTTGTCGAGGTCGGCGTCCTGAATCCGGCGGAGACCCTGCAGTTCAGGATCGAGCGCGGCGGACTGGGGTACACCCGGGTGACGGTGACCGATCTCGACGGTGAGACCGAAACGGAGCTGCACACGGCTCTTTGGGGAGGGTGGAGTGACGCCCTCGCCGATGGCGAGGCCAGCCGCAACCCCTTCTGGTTCGACGTGGACCTCGCCGGTTCGTAGGCGCGCATACGTGATGGTTTCGTCAGCCAGCTTGCTCTGCCGGGGCGCTCGTCCGGCGCACGACCGGTGCAGATATCGTCGGCACTCTTCTTCGGTCAGACCTCCCGGGGCCTCCCTGCGTGCGAGATCGACCAGGGCGATAGGGTCGAGGAGGTAGCCCCGGTCGATGCCTTCGCGCGACGCGACACCGAATTCGGCGCCTTCGTTCACGAAGGCCACGCCGAACGGTACGTAGACGGTGCCACGGATTCGCCTACGAGCACGAACCCGCGCACGCATAGGAAGTCGTCACGCTGAGTGATGAACTGAGCGGGAAATTCATGACG
>JBLWQS010000118.1:0-5435 GCA_048452705.1 Acidimicrobiia bacterium | reverse complement strand
CCGAGTTCTTCCACCGACTCGATTGGGGACTCTTCATCGCTATCGCCGTCGCAATCCTCGCCTGGTTCATCATCAGCAAGACACGCAGCGGCTTCGAGTACCGCATCGTCGGAGATTCGTTCAATACAGCCAGGTATGCAGGGATCAAGGTACCGAAGAAGGTCCTCGGCACGTTCCTCGCCTCCGGTGCCGCAGCCGGTCTTGCCGGATCGATCCTGGTCGCAGGCATCCTCGGCAAGATGGACCCGAGGTCACTCGATCTCGGACTCGGCTTCACCGGAATCATCGTGGCGGCCCTCGCCAGACTCAATCCGATCGCGATCATCCCGGTCGCCGTTCTCATGGGGGCGCTCAACAACGCAGGGCCTGCTCTGCAGTCGATCGGGGTACCGTCGGCAACCGTCAAGATCCTCCAAGGTGCCATCCTGATCTTCGCCGTTGCCGGTGAGTTCCTTATCTCGAACCGCATTCGGAGGCCCGAACGCAGTGTTGAAGAATCGGTCGCTGGGGCGGAGGTGAGTCCGGCATGAACGAATCCGTACTCATGCTCACCATCTTTGCGGCCATCGGCCTCGGCACCCCCATCGTGTTCGCAACCGTCGGGGAGATCCTCGCTGAGCGTTCCGGGATCCTGAACCTCGGGGTCCAGGGCATGATGCTGGTCGGAGCCGTGGCGGGGTTCTGGGCAACATTCCAGACGGGGAGCCTCTTGCTCGGCGTTCTCCTCGCGATGATCGCCGGCGCAGCCCTCTCTTCAATCCACGCCTTCAACTCGGTGACGCTGCGCGTGAGCCAGATCGTGTCGGGGTTGGCGCTAACGATCTTCGGCACGGGCGTTGCGATCTTCATCGGTCGCGTCGGAGAGGTGCCGTTGATCGGTGAACCGTCGCGAGCGGTCTTCACGCCGATCCTTCCGGAGTCCCTGGCCGATCTCCCTCTCGTCGGTCCGCTCATCTTCGGCCACGACGCACTCGTGTACCTGTCGTGGGTCGTCGTCGCTGCGTCGAGCTTCTACCTCTTCCGCACTCGTCCGGGGTTGACCGTACGGGCGGTCGGAGAAGACCCGGCGAGTGCCGAGGCAGCAGGTATCAACGTCTCTCGAGTCCGCTACATCCATGTCATGGTCGGCGGTGCGCTTGCCGGTCTCGGCGGGGCCTACTTCTCGCTTGCGCTCGTACCGTCGTGGCAGGACAACCCCATGGGGGCAGCCGGGTGGATCGCGATCGCTCTTGTGATCCTGGCCTCGTGGAGGCCGTGGAGGGCACTCTGGGTCGCGTATCTCTTCGGTGCCGCCGGGCGTGTGAGCTTCACGTTCCAGACGCTGGGCATCTCGATCCCGGCAAGCCTGCTGGCAATGCTGCCGTTCGTTCTTGCGATTCTCGCGATGCTGGTGCTCACCAGTGGGAAGCGCGCCCGATTCCTCGGCGCTCCGGCGGCGCTCGGGATTCCGTACTTCAGGGAAGAGCGCTGACCTTCGCGTGTCCTGGATCCTGCTGACCAACGATGACGGTATCGACAGCCCTGCCCTCGCACCGTTCGCCCGGGCACTCTCCGATCTCGGAACCGTCCGAGTCGTCGTCCCTGATCGGGAACGGAGTTGGGTCGGCAAAGCCATCACGAGATTCGATCCCATCCGGGTCGAGAAGGTCGAACTCGACGGGGGCGAGGCATGGACGTGTACCGGGTTCCCGGCGGACGCCGTCCAGATCGGAGTCCATGGGTTGTTCGACGAACCGCCATCACTCGTCGTATCCGGCATCAACGTCGGATACAACCATGGAGCAGCGTTCCTGATGTCATCGGGAACGATCGGCGCAGCGGTGGAAGGCTGGGTGTCCGGGATCCCTTCGATCGCTGTTTCGACGGGGGGAACCGGAGACTGGACGGCTTGGAAGCGGAAGGTTCACGAGCCGGAAGCACTGTTCGAGTGGGAACGTCTGGCGGTGGTCGCGACCAGTCTCGTCGACGAGGCACGAGGGTCGGGGTTGTTCGAACTCGCCGACGTCGTAACGATCAACCTGCCGTTTGAGACGACGCTCGATACGCCGCGACGGGTAACCACGGTTGCGCGTGTGGGCTACGACCGTCTCTTCAGCGAACAAGGTGACGGGATCTACACACATGACTTCGGTGGTGGCTTCATCGAGTTCGATGGGATCGAAGGCAGCGACCTCGCCACCGCGCGTAAGGGGCAGGTCTCGATCACGCCGCTCCGCATGCCGTGCGCATCCGTGATCCCGCCCGAGGTGCGCACCCGGCTCGAGCGCTGATCGAGGAACAGGCCGAATGGTGGCGCGTAGGGGTCCTCCGGCCCTTGTCTTGGCCTATCGAATCGACCACTGTGCACCGCAGTGCCGGCAAGTTCGCCACCTTCGAGGAGAGAAGCCATGGGTATACGGATTAAGCGGGTCGGAGTTCTCGGAGCTGGGGTGATGGGCCAGGGCATTGCAGCCCACCTCGCCAACGCCGGAATCCCGTCGTACCTGTTCGATGTAGCACCGGGGGAGCTTGCGGACGCCGAGGCCGCCGCAGGGCTGACCCTCGAGAACCGGAAGGTACGCAACCGAATCTCCGATGCCGGTGTCGTGGCCATGAAGCGGGCCAAACCGGCCCTGCTGTACCAGAGCGGCCTCGCCTCTTTCGTGACGGCATGCAACTACGAGGACGATCTCGACAAACTCGGTGAGTGCGACTGGATCGTCGAAGTCGTCGTAGAGCGGATGGACATCAAGCAGCGTGTGTTCGAGATGGTCGACGAGCACAAACGCCCGGGCTGTGTCGTCTCGTCGAATACCTCCGGTCTCTCGGTAGCAGCGATGGCAGAGGGACGCAGTGAGGACTTCAAACGCCACTTCATGGTGACTCACTTCTTCAACCCGGTTCGCTACATGCGTCTTCTGGAGATGGTCCCGATCGCAGAAACCGATCCCGACGTTTTCGCCGGGATGGCGGAGTTCGGCGAGCGGGTGCTCGGCAAGGGCATCGTGTACTGCAAGGACACCCCCAACTTCGTGGCCAACCGGATCGGCACGTTCGGAATGGCCTCTGTTTTCCATTGGATGGCGGAGTACGGCATCGGTGTCGCAGAAGCCGACGCTGTGTTCGGACCGGCGATGGGGCGGGCGAAGTCTGCTGTGTTCCGCACTGCCGACATCGTGGGTCTCGACACGATGGCCCACGTGATCGCCACGATCGCAGAAGGCTGCCCCGACGATCCCTGGAGGGACCGTTTCGTGGCTCCCGAGGCGATGCAGCGTCTGGTCGCAGAGGGCAGCCTCGGGGCCAAGACCGGCGGAGGGTTCTACAAGAAGGTCAGGGGCGAGAAGGGCAGTGTCATCCTGAGCCTCGACCTCGACACGTTCGAGTACGTGGACACCGGCAAGGTTCGTCTGGCCGCTGTGGGTGCTTCTCGCAAGAAGGAGACGGCAGGCGAGAAGGTCGCCGAGATGGTCTGGTTCGACGACGACCACGGGCGACTCGCATGGAAAGTCACGGCAGAGTCGAGCATCTACGCTCTCGAACTCCTCGGCGAGATCGCAGACGACATCGTCAACGTCGATCGGGCCATGCGGTGGGGATTCGGCTACGAGTTGGGACCGTTCGAGACATGGGACGCGATCGGCGTCGAGCGGTCCGTTGAACGGATGCGCTCCGAAGGCATGATCGTGCCCGAGGCGGTCGATCGCCTCATCGAACACGGCGAAGGCACGTGGTACGTCAACAGGGATGGCGTCCAGCACTACTGGGACGTCACGACCGAGACGTACGTGCCGGTGCCGATCTCTGAAGGGATGATCTTCCTGTCGTCCCTCGCCGACTCCGGCAAGGTCCTTGCCAGCAACGTGGGAGCGACGCTCTACGACATGGGTGACGGCGTTGGATGTGTCGCCTTCCATACGAAGATGAACGCGATCGACGGAACCATCCTCGAGATCATCGAGACGGCCTGCGACATGGTCGACAACGGCGATCTCGTTGGGTTGGTCGTCGGCAACGAGGAGAGCAACTTCTCCGTCGGAGCCAACGTCGGTCTCGTCGGCATGCTGGCTATGTCGAAGGACTGGGACCAGATAGCAGAGGCCGTAACCGCCATCCAGGATGCGTACATGCGCATGAAGTACTGCGACGGCCCCGTTGTGGTTGCCCCTCGTGGCATGGCCCTCGGTGGTGGGTGCGAAGCCGTGATGCACGGTGACGCAGTGCGGGCTTCGGCGGAGTCCTACATCGGACTCGTCGAACTCGGCGTGGGTCTGATTCCGGCCGGCGGCGGCTGCAAGGAAATGGCATTCCGGTTCTACGGTTCGATCCCCGACGGTGTGAAAGCCGATCTGTTCCCCTTCATGGAGAAGATGTTCATGACGGTCGGTATGGGAACCGTGTCGACGAGCGCCGAGGAGGGGAAATTCCATGGGTTCCTCCGCCGAAGCGATCGGATCACCTTGAATCCCGATGCCGTGCTCGCCGACGCGAAGACGGACGTGCTGGCCATGGTGGCGTCCGGCTACCAGCCGCCGGCACAGAGAAAGGTCCCGGTGCCTGGGAGCACCGGCATCGCTGCTCTCAAGGTCGGTGTGCACGGGATGCAGCAAGGGGGCTACCTGAGCGAGTACGACGAGTACCTCGGAACGGTCCTCGCCACCGTCCTCTGTGGTGGTGAAGTCCCGGCCGGCACCCTCCTCAGCGAACAGGACTTCCTCGATCTGGAGAGGGAGGCCTTCGTGGGCCTCTGTCGAGAGCAGAAGACGATGGATCGGATCATGCACATGCTGGAATCCGGCAAGCCGTTGCGGAACTGAGCGGAGAAGGAGTACAACCATGAGCACAGGAGTCGTGGTCACCCACGCATACCGAACCGCAGTAGGCAAGTCCGGAAAGGGCACCCTTCGCGAGACCAGGCCCGATGATCTGCTCGGTCGCTTGATCGAGGAGTTGATGACGCGGATCCCGAACGTGGATCCGGCCGACATCGATGACGTGATCGTCGGATGCGCCTTCCCCGAGGGCGAGCAAGGAATGAACGTGGCCCGCATCGCAGCCCTGCGAGCCGGGCTACCGGTCACGGTGCCGGGGATGACGATCAACCGTTTCTGCAGCAGCGGCCTCCAATCGCTGGGGTCCGGTGCTGCGCAGATCGCGGCCGGGTGGTCGAAGATCGTGATGACGGGTGGCGTCGAGTCGATGTCACTGGTGCCGATGGGCGGCCAGAAGCCGGCGCCCAACCCGTACCTGGCCAACGAGTTCATGGCGGCCTACGACGGAATGGGGATCACCAGCGAGACGGTTGCCGAGCGCTACGACATCAGTCGCGAAGATCAGGATGCCTTCGCCGTTGAGTCGAATCGGCGTGCACTGGCGGCGATCAGCGAGGGTCGGTTCAAGGACGAGATCATCCCGCTCGAAGTGTCGGTCGGCGGGAAGACCGTCCTGTTCGACAC
>JBLWQS010000117.1:0-5450 GCA_048452705.1 Acidimicrobiia bacterium | reverse complement strand
GCGCCTCCCAAGGCCGAATCAACTGACACCACGCTTCAAGCCGACACCGCAACGACCGCAGCAGATACCGGGTCGGACGACACCGCTCCGACGGAGAGTACCGAAGACAACGCCTTCGCGGCGGCCGCGGCCAGCGGTGCATCGGCCACTCTGACCTTGGAAAACGGCGAAACGTACACCTTCAACATCCTTTGCGCACTCGAAACCCAGGAGTCCGCCGGTCAGGAGATTCTCTTCACGGTTGTTTCGTACGACGATCCGATCAGTCTCGACGTATCGCAATTCGGAGCCGATAGTCTCGGTGGAACCGCAGTAATCAGTCTCTACGAGAGCTCAACATTTGACAACGTCTGGGACGCGAACACCCTGCACGGCGGAGAGCTGGAACTGGAGATGGACGGCAACACCGTGACCGGTCACGGTGTCTTCCTGGCAGGTGAGGATCGAACCGGCCCCGGTGTCACAGGAGAGTTCGAAGCGCACTGCTAGATGCTGCGCACCCAACCCCAACGGCGAGTTGGCCGCTACCACGCGATCGGTGCGGTGATTCTGGCCGTTGTACTCGTTGCGATACCGGCCGGGGCGCAGGAGTCGGACGGGACGGCTCTAAGCGAACTCCTTGCCGGTGAATACGTTGGCACCCTCACATTCTGGGCGAACGTGTCCGGGCTCGGCCCAGATGGCGCTATCGCCACTTACAGCGCGAGCGGAGCCGGGCCGGTATCGATGACGATGACCGAGAGTGATCAGATATCGGGAACCTGGGTGAACGACTTCAACTCCGTAATGACTCTTGAGCAGCAAGGCGGCTCGGTCAGAGCCGTGAACCAGATGCACGACGAAGGAACCTTCAAGGCCGCACCACCGCATATATCGATGTCCGGGACACAAACCGGACTGTCGACGGTCACAATCGACTCAGGGGTGGGCGAGATGATCAGGGAGATCTCTGTGGGTCCGCAGCCCATAGGACCAATAACGCTTGAGCGGACCTTCGTAGACTGCAATCAGCTCTGGCATACGTTCGCGCCTTCAATTGAGGCGTCGGCAAAAGACATTGGCTGGAAGACGCGCCGCATCAGCGGTTCGATCATGATCGTGCCGGTGGATTCGAGTGAGCGAGAGGTCTCGATCATGACGGATGTGTTGAATATCGCCGTTCGGGAGGCGATGGCGGATCTGTTCGCATGGGCAGCAACCGCTCGAGCTGCCGCGTCAGCAGGCGAGCAGCCGGACATCCGTGCGGCGCAAGGTCCTATCGCTCAATTGGAGTGGGTCAACGAGAAGCTCGACCATGTGGCAAGATGCGATCCTGGAAAGGCGAAGGATCAAGCACTCTGGCGAAGCCAAATCACGGATGCGATTCGGGACGAACTGAACGCCATCCTCGGACACTCACCGGCGGATGTCACATTCACGCCGGAGACCCTCAACGACATGGCCACTGTCGGTGCACGGGCTGCGGCACTCGGTGAAGGTGCCACGGACACATCTGGAGGGCTGGCAGGCAACATCCAAAGCGCAGCTGCCGTTACTGCGGCTGCTGGTGGCGACAGCGATGGACTGGCAAGACTCGATGCTCGCCTTGGAAGTGGCACATGAGTCGGATGATGACGCTGACGATCCTGCTCGTTGTCGGGTTGGTCCTCGGAGCGACGGCTTGCGACTCAGGGAGTTCCGATACAACCGAGACCACTGGCGATAGCACGGCGATCACAGCGGTACCGCCAAGCAGTTCCACAACGACGACAGCAGGCGAAGCTACGACAACGATCATCGCAAGTGAGGAAGCTACAACGACGACTGCCGTCGTCGAAGCACCCGAGTTCTTTCTTCCCGGGGTTGATGTGCCTGAAATCACCCAACTGACACCGACAACAGGCGTGGGCGGTCGGCCGCTCCTCGAATGGAGCGGATATGAGGCAGCAAGTGCCTACGAACTGACCGTGTTCGGTGCAGGTGGAACGATCTACTGGTCGAGCGTTGGCCCGGAGTCATCAATCTATCTCGGTGGCGCACCAGCCTCGGATCAGTCGCCTGGGCCCCAAGTCCAGGACGGGATGTCATGGGCCGTCGTCGCTCTCGACGTCGACGGCAACGTCATCGCTCAGAGCCGTGTCCGCCCGATCAATCCGTGAACGACGACTCACCGTTCGGGGCACCACTGCTGTCGCGTCGACCGCGAACCCGGGTTCGGCCGGCTCTGTCAACTCGTTCCCCGGACTGCGGGCAGTGCCCTCTGCTGATTGTTCGAGGCCGAACTCGCTGATCGCCAGGGAGTCGGCTGGGCCGGGGTCGTTGACACTCGAGTAGCGAGTTGCTCGAGCACCGGTCGTCCTCTTCGAGGGTGGATCGGAGCCGCGTATGGAACGCCGGGTCCTAGTGCCGAGCCGCGATTCGGTCGGCGATCGCTCTGCGGATCACTTCAGCGACCGAAACTCCCTCGGCGGCTCTGGCCCAGATACCTGTGCCGGGGATGGGCATTGTGGATCATGATTCGTCGTATTCGGGTACTACCCCGAACAGGACCGAGATCCAGATCGGCGCGATGATGTCGGCGTATGCCTCCGGCTCGATACGTTGTCTGCCGAGCAGTTCGAGCGATGCCGCCTCACCCATGAGCGTCAGGGCCAATGCCGTCGTGGCGGGGTCGAGGTCCGGTGAAATCGCGCCGCTAGCTTGGTCCCGGGCGATGGCGGCCGTCGTGGTGTCTATGAATGGTTGGATGAACCCGTCGCGCCACAGTTCGCGTAGCCGAGCATCGGCCCCACCCACATCGTGGAGAGCGGTCAGCAGCTCTCCATACTTGGTGAACGCTCTCGCGTATTCGACAGAGTTCGAATGTGCGATGTCGGGGCTTCCCACTGTGCCGGGATTCGCTATCCAACTGCCGGCTTCGGCGAAGACTTCGGACCCAACCCGCACGAGCAGACTCGCGTAGACGTCGTAGATACTGTCGAACTGGCGGTAGAACGCGGTACGCGAGACCCCGGCGCGGCGCATGACGGTCGCAACGTTGACAGCTTCCGGATCGCGTTCAGTGATGAGGGACGCAACGGCGGCGATGATGAGTTCTCTCGTCTCGGTGCCCGCTCTTCGCTTGCCAGTCATGCGACTCAGTATACGAAGTCTATCGGGTCACCGGCTGGCGCTGAATCCCGTGTGTTGGTCAACGGGGCGTCACGCTAAGGTACTACCGTGACGATGTGTCACGTGATTGTCAACGAAAGAGGCAGCCATGGGTGATGTGATAGGCGAAACGATGTCGTTTGCGGTCGGGGTTGCGGTGAGTCCCGTGCCGATCGCCGCTGTGATCGTGATGCTGTTCACACCGAAAGCGAAGACCAATGCGCCGTCCTTCATGGCCGGCTGGATTGTCGGCTTGCTGCTGGTCGGCTCCATCGTGCTGTTGATCCCGGGATTGGAGGCTGACAGCGGCGATCCTTCCACAACTGCTGGAGTCGTCAAGGGCCTGCTGGGTGTTCTGCTGCTGGTCGCCGGCTGGGCGGCGTGGCGGAAGCGGCCTGGATCGGGCGAGACCGCAGAGATGCCGACTTGGATGGATGCGATCGACGGTTTCGGCGTCGGCAAGTCCTTCGGCATGGGTTTCCTGCTCTCCGCTCTGAATCCGAAGAACCTGTTGCTCGTGGTGGCAGCGGCGGTAGCGATCTCGGCTGCCGGGTTGTCGACGGGTGAGGGGTTTGGAGCGCTGATTGTGTTCACGCTCATCGCGGCAAGCACGGTCGCGGTGCCCGTCATCGGCTATCTCATCGCCGGAGACCGCGCCGACGCAACTCTCGCGAGTGCCAAGGATTGGCTCATTCAGAACAACTCGGTCGTGATGGCTGTGCTGCTGCTGATCTTCGGCATCTCGCTCATCGGAGACGCCGTGGAGATCTTGTTCTAATACGTCCGACCCGGACGGTTAGAACTTACCGCTGTTGGGTTGAGGGCCTGCGGGGAGTGGTTCCATGTTGTCCCAGTGTTCGACGATCCTGCCGTCTTCGACACGGAACAGGTCGAACACTGCGTGTTCCTCACCGAGGAACACGTGGCTATAGGCCATGACGAAGTTGCCCTGCCCGATGATCTTGAACACGTCGCGGTAGATCATCTCCTTGCCCGGACCGGCCATGAGCTCCTGGAAGGCACCAATCCCGTCGCGGACCGCCGGGTTGTGCTGCACGTACTGCTCGGCGGACACGTAGTAGGCGATCTTCTCTGCTCGATGGTTCACCAGAACGTCATCGACGAATGAGGCGACGAGTGCCTTGTTCTCCTCCGTCTTGTCCTCGTCGGTGATCTCTGTCGGCCCATCGGTTTGAGTGTGGCCGTTGACGGAGTCGTCCGTGACGGCGGCGATGACGTCCCAGTGTTCGACGATCTTGTCGTTGGTGTCGGTGTCGAACATGTCGGTGGTGAGCCACCTCGCTTCGCCGTTGTTGAGATCCTGGTAGACCTGGACGAACACGAAGCTGCCGTCCACGATCGAGCGTACAACCCGGATATCCCGTACCGGGGTGCGCTCTACGAAGGGCTCAAAGAACGCAACGAATCCTTCGACACCGCCGGCAACACCGGTGCTGTGCTGGGTGTAGCGGTCCCCGGTGTAGGCCTCGACGGCCTCACGGACTCGGCCGTCACGGATCCCCTCCATGTACAAAGCGGTCGCGTTGGCAAGTTTCTGATTCATGATGTCCTCCTTGTGGCTCGCCACGAACTGGTCTTCGGCACATGCCTGTCGCCGACTGAGCCGTGATGTCGCGAGATATCGGAGACCCCTGAACCTATGGTTTGGTCATTGCAGATACCTGTGGCGTAGCGGCTCCGCTGGAGCCAACATAGGTCCCGTTCCCGTTACTCCTTCGGAGCTCGCTGCCTCAGCCTGTGACTGCGCCCGAATGCGGCGATCCCGGCAAATTCGCAGGATCGAGTTCGGCAGTAGTGCCGCGTGAACCTGTCTTCAGAGTAGACGCCGATAAGCGAACCACGATTCCGGGGCTTCGGCATCTCCGAGTGCGTAGAAGATCTTGTCGACGATCGCCCTTGCGATCATCATCGCGATGATGAGGATGATCACATCCACGAAGTGACCGAGTTCTACGCGGTCGCCGAAGACCAAGTTGACAATTTCAAGGATGATGAACTTGGAGCCGAACAGGATGATGAAGGCTGCCACGTAGCCGACGATCTTGTAGACCGTCCCATCTCGCTGAGCAAAGAACTCTGAGACACGATGCTCAAGACCGACGATGACGTCAAGCAGCACCGTGAGAAGCACAGCCGTGAGGATTGAGATTGCGAACGAGTCGATGGTGATGGCGCCACGGAACTCGACGAACAGATTCAGCACAACCAGATAAATCAGTACATCGGTGGACCACGACACGAACAGTGCTTGATTCTTCGTGATGGTCATCGGCGTCGGACTATCTGTAGTCATGTTGGCC
>JBLWQS010000116.1:0-5482 GCA_048452705.1 Acidimicrobiia bacterium | reverse complement strand
TGCTCTCAACGTTCGGTGATTCCGAGTACGACTCCGACACACTGATCGCACTATGGGACTCCAGTGGCTACCTCTTGGTGTCCGAGAACAACGGGACCGGTGGCAAGGTCATCAAGCCCAAGCCCCGCGACGCTGTGACCGTTCGCAAACTGTCGTAGCTGCCGGTTCTGCGGGGAGGGTGCCGGCTGTCGTAGCGCTACTTGACCCAATGGAGTACCCGTAGTACAACTACCCGGGCGAGCGATGCTCGCCACGCCGTCGAGTGGTGGAGGCCGGAGTGCCGTACATGGCAATAGTCGGGGGCACCGGCTACCGCGGCGTTCTCGACGATGCCGACTTCGTCGATCAAACCGTGGCGACTCCCTTTGGCACTGCCCAACTCGCAGTCGGACAAGGTGATGTCGACGACATCATCTTCGTAGCTCGACACGGGCGCGACCGCTCCATTCCTCCCCACCGGGTCAACTACCGGGCAAACCTGATGGCCCTCTCCCAGATGGGAGTAGAACGGATCATCGGGCTGTCGGCCGTTGGCGGGTTGACGCGGGAGGTACCACCGGGTGCGATCGTCATTGTGGATCAACTCATCGACTGGACATCCGGTCGCGCCGAGACCTTCTTCGATGGGGGCGAGTGGGGTGTCGCTCACGTCGACGTGACTGAACCGTTCTGCAAGGACATGCGCCGTAGGATGCTCGATCTCCAGAGTGCGCACGGATTGGCGATGCAATCGGAGGGCGTGTACGTGGCATGCAAGGGCCCGCGCCTCGAGACCGCGGCGGAGATCAGGATGTACGCCTCCCTCGGGGGCACCGTCGTGGGCATGACCGGGGCTCCCGAAGCCTCGCTGGCTCGCGAACTGGGCATGCACTTCGCTTCCGTCTGCACATCGATCAACAATGCCGCCGGTCTCGATGGAGAGTCTGTCAAGTTCGACGGCACACAACAGGCCGAACAGATCGATGCCCTCCTATCTCTCAGCATCGCCGCGCTCAGGGCACCCGCCGCCGTGGAATGCGCGTGTAGCGTTGGACCTCGGATACTGCATGAGCCCACCGCGTGGACTCCGCCCCGTCGAGCCCCTGCCTCATGAGCGTTGACGATGAGATCGGTCAGGCCCGACGGCGGATCTGGGAGGCGGCCGTTTGGCTGGACCAGATGGGGCTCGTCGCGGGTTCCAGCGGCAACATCAGCGCCCGTGTCGCCGGCACTGAACTCGTCGCGATCACACCCACCGACGTTCGCTACTCGGCTATTGAACCTGACGATGTCGTGGTCGTGGAGCGATCAGGCGAAGTAGTGGTGGGGCGGCACATGCCGACATCGGAGCTTCCCCTGCATCTAGCGGTCTACGACGCGCGACCGGACATGTCCGCGATCGCCCACACACACTCGCCCTACGCGACCGCATTTGCCGTCATTCGGGAACCCATCCCGCTGATTAGTAACGAGGGGCTGGGGGTTCGTGCCCTCGAGGTGGAAGTCGCCCCGTTCGCCATACCCGGCTCACGGGAACTGGCTGACGCCGTCGTTGCAGTACTGATGCGTACGCCTCAGACCCGCGCTGTGCTGCTGGCAAACCACGGTCTGTTGACAGTGGGTGTCGATCTCGAAACCGCATGCAACTTGGCTCACAGCATCGAACTCGAAGCACGCGTATGCCAGTTGGCCCGGACGATGGGTGAAGTACATCGATTCACCCAGGAACAGCTCGACGCAACCGTGGGCGAGTACATCCGTCCGAAGAAGAGCGCCAACCAGATGACTTCGTCCGTCTCCGCGGAATCCCTGACGGGCGAGTGAGACCGGCAGATGATGACTCCTTCCCAACGGTTCATTGCAGACATTGTCCTGCCAGTCGACGCTTCCCACGAGGTATTCGCTCCGGGTGCGGTCGACGTCGTCGATGGTGAGATCACATGGGTGGGGCTTGCTGAGGAGGCGCCCCGCGTTGAGGGGATCGAGGAGCACAGCATCGGGGGGCTGCTCATGCCCGGATTGGTGAATGTGCATTGTCACTCGCCGATGACGCTATTTCGCGGTATGGGCGATGGTGCTTCTCTCAGGCATTGGTTGACGCAGATCATGTGGCCCCGTGAAGGAAGGCTTGGTGCCACGGATATTGCCTGGGGAATGCGGCTGGCCGCAGCAGAGCTTCTCAGCTACGGGGTCACCACGACGTGCGAGATGTACTACTGGTCGGAAGTGATCGCGGATGCCGCCTCGGAAGCAGGACTCCGATCCCTCGTGACACCGCCGATCGGAGACACTCCAGGTCGGGGCAAGTTCGATACGTGGGAGGAATCAGCGGACGCGGTCGTCGACATGGTGGCACGCTATCGAGGTCATCCTCTGATCGAGGTTGGCGTGGCCGTGCACTCGGCCTACACGGCCCCTGTGGAGGCGCTGGATCGAGCAGCAACCCTGGCCGCCGAGCATGATCTGCTGCTTCACATCCATGTGGCGGAGTCACGCGACGAGGACATAGGTATCCGCCGTCGTTACGGCGTTTCTGCGCCCCGGCTACTCGCTGATCGCTCCGTCCTCGATCTCGATCGTGTGCTTGCCGCCCACAGCGTGTGGCTCAGCGACGACGATCTTGACCTCTTCGCAACACATGATGTCGCGGTGGCCCACTGTCCACAATCGAATGCCAAGCTCGGCTCCGGAACGGCGCGGCTCACCGACATGATCGACCGAGGCATCAGGGTCGGTCTCGGTACTGATGGGCCGGCGTCGAACAACAACTTGAATCTGTGGGAGGAGATGCGCTTGGCGCCGCTCATGGCCAGAACGCGTTCCCACAACGCAGAGGCCGTGCCTTCCCAATTGGCCCTTGAGTTGGCGACTCGGCGCGGAGCCGAAGCGCTCGGCCGATCCGATCTGGGTTCGCTTGAGGTGGGGCGCCAGGCAGACATGATCCGACTGGATCTCCATGAGTCGTCCTTCGTTCCGCTCATCGAGACCGCAGACCTCGTAGCGCACCTGGTCTGGAGCGTTGACAGCCGCGCGGTTACGGACGTCTGGGTGCGGGGCCGTCAAGTAGTGGCCGACGGGGTGTGCCTGACGGTCGACGTTGACGAGGCCAGCGAACAGGTACAAGCAAGAGCCATGATGCTGAAGAGTTGAGCGGCCGCTGAAGCTTCTCGGATGGGCGGATGAAGAGCACAGGTTGAGCCGAGTTCGCACGGTTGAGGCAGCTACGAGGGCTCTCCCTCCGATGAAGAAGTGCCCCTACTTGACACTCTGTCGAGCCGGTAGTAGAACCAGACGCACCGGCCACACGAACGTAGGAGCTGTCTTGAACCGTATGGCGGAAGTCGCACCGTACGACGATCCGGCCCTGCCCTTCGTGATCCAACCCTCCAACGTATCTCGTTACGAGGATGGCAGTGTTTTCATTCTGGATCGGAGGGTGTATCCCCTCGAAGTGCGCTACGAGCACTGTCGGAGCTACGAGGAGACGGCGCGAGCGATCGAGTCGATGGTCACACAGAGCGGTGGCCCTGGTCTTGCGGCAGCTCACGGGATGATCCAGGCCGGCCGAGCGGCTCGAAACGACCGGAATCCCATGCGTCGTATGCGAGATGCGAGCGAGCGATTTCGCAGTACGAGACCGACTCACAATCAGATTCGTCGAACGGTCGACTACCTCCTGGTCGAGGCAGAGCAGGCGGTGCAGGACGGCGCTGATCTTGAGGCCGCGATGGGCGAGTCTGTCGACCGCCTCGCTCGGGCTCGGTACGAGCGCTATCAGGCAACCGGAGAGTTCGGCGCGTCGCTGCTCGAAGATGGCGACAGCCTGCTGACGCACTGCTGGGGCGAAGGTGGAATCGTCTTCAGCGTGCTCAACGCAGTCAGACAGGGCAAAGCGATCGAGGCGATCGTCACCGAGACACGGCCCTACCTACAGGGGGCGAGATTGACTGCGAGCGCCATGCTGGACATGGGAATCCCCACCACCGTCATTACCGACGGGATGCACGCCAGCGTCCTGGCAGAGAGGGTTAGCACGTTCATGACCGGCGCGGACCTCATCACCATGTCCGGCCATGTCGTCAACAAGATCGGTACGTTTCCCATAGCCATGATGGCCCACCACTTCGGAGTGCCGTACTACGCCTTCGGATTGGGCCCCGATCCCAAGGCTGAGACACCCGACGACGTGGTCATTGAGGAGCGGGATCCCGACGAGGCTCTGTACTGCCTCGGGCAGCGCACAGCCGCCCCTCGCGCAGTAGGGCACTATCCCGCGTTCGATATCACGCCCCCGGAGTACGTGACCGGAATTGCCACTAGTCGTGGCGTTTTCGCCCCGAACGACCTGACAGCATTCGTTGACACGGATTATGTGCTTTAGGATTCCGTAACGCACAGTTTCTCAACCAGCAATCGACACGACGAACCCAACCCTACCGAGGAGGTAGAGAGATGAGGACCCGTCCGACGAGGCGCAAACGGCGTACAGCACTACTCGCTGCTTTGGCTGCTTTCGCTCTCCTGGCAGCAGCTTGTAGCAGCGATGGAGAAGCGACCGACACAGAAGGGTGCGACCCATTGCCAACCAAGACGGAGGGGGTTCTCACCGTTGCAACGGGGGAGCCGGTATTCCCACCGTGGATGGGCGTTGGCGACGACAATTTCGACAATCTCGAGGCCGGGACGGGATATGAAGGTGCACTCGTCTACGCACTCGCAGACGAACTGGGCCTGAGCGTTGAATGGATGAGAACCGGATTCGATGAGGCCATCGCTCCCGGAGCGAAGGATTGGGACTTCAACATCCAGCAGTACTCGATCACCGAAGATCGAGAGAAGGTCGTTGATTTCTCGGACGGTTACTACGCAGTGGACATGGCCCTCATCGCGTACCCGGACAACGAAGCGGCTTCCGCCACGAGTCTCGCGGATCTCGGGGATCTGCGTCTCGGCGCCGCCATTGGGACTACCGCTCTCACATACATTGATGATGTGATCAAACCCGCCAACGATGCGTCCGTCTACGATGACAACGCAGCCCTGCTGGCAGCGTTCGATGCTGGCCAACTCGATGGGATCGTCGTTGATCTACCGACCGCGTTCTACAACACAGCTGTGAACATCCCCGATGCGGTGATCGTCGGTGTCTTGCCGGCAGTCGGCGGGGAGCAGGAGCTGGGCATGTTGTTCGAGGACGGCAGCCCGCTCGCCGCATGTGTCAATACAGCGCTCGACACCCTGCGCTCGAACGGGACTCTCGACAAGTTCCAGGAAGAGTACCTACAGCAAGGCGGCGCGATCCCGATGTTCACCGAGGAGTAGATCGGCGCGCAGGAGCACGATAGTTCGATGAATTCCGAGAGCGAGCGGGTCGGCGCGCGGCGAGGAGAAGCCGGCGCCGACCCAGCGCCGCCGCCCCCCACGGGGCCATCGATGTTCTTCAAGCAGGAGGGCGCGAAGGCTGCGACGATCGCGGTCGTCTCAAGCATCGTCCTCTTCGGGG
>JBLWQS010000115.1:0-5529 GCA_048452705.1 Acidimicrobiia bacterium | reverse complement strand
CGAAGAGGTGGCCACGATCGGTCAGAGGAGTCCCGAACATGGACCCATTATGCCTTACGGCGGCCCCTGCGGAGCCGCCGTAAGGAGTATTCCGTATTCCGTACTCCGTACTCCGTATCGGATCCCAGACATCACCGTCGGACTACGGACTACGGATCCACTACGGACTACGGATTGCGGACTACGGTCTGGCTACGCCCCCTCGAACTCCGGGTCTCTCTGCTCCATGTACGACGCCATTGCTTCTCCGAGATCGTTCGAGTGGAGGAATGCGGCGTTCCAGAGGGCTACGTAGTCGAGGGCCTCATCGACCGTCCGGCCGTCGCCTGCTCGGAGAACGGCTTTCGTTCCCTGCACGGCCAGCGGCGAGTTCGCTGCGATCGCGTCGGCGGTCTCGACGGCAGCGGCAACCACGGCGTCGGCATCGGGGAGGATGCGGGTGATGAGGCCGATTGACGCAGCTTCGGCGGCATCGAAGTCCCTTCCGGTGTAGGCGAGTTCGGCGACGCTGCCCGGGTCGATGATCCTTGGAAGGCGTTGGAGCGTTCCCACGTCTGCCACCATCGCGAGTCGGGTCTCCCGGATCGAGAATGTGGTGTCGACCGCGGCATAGCGAATATCACAGGCCGTGATCAGGTCGACGCCCGCGCCGATGCAGTATCCGTGGATCGCTGCGATCACCGGCTTCGGGCATTCGGCAAGCGAGGAGAAGGTCCGTTGCATTGTCTTGACGAGACGCCGTGTCTGGACACGTTGAGCGACCGGTGAGGCAGGTGCCGGCGCTGCCGGGTCAAGGTTCCCGGTGACCATCGCGGGACCGAATGCCTTCAGGTCGAGTCCCACCGTGAACGCCGGTCCCCTGGCTGCCACAACGACCGCCCGAGTCTCGGGATCGTCACCCAACTCCTCTATGACGGTCGGGAACGAAGTCCAGAAGATGGGGGCAAATGCGTTGCGATGCTCCGGGCGGTCGAGCCATACGACGGCGACGTGGCCGCGGCGCTCGACGGTAACTGGTGACGTGGAATCCATGACGAGAGCGTAGCGAGTGGCCTCACCCGAACCGCCGGAGTCCCTCGTCGAGTCGTTCGGGTGTATCGACACTGAACCACGAGCGGCCATCCTCTCCCCACGAGCGCCAGGTGTCTGTAGCCACCAGATTCACGGTGACCAAACCGAGGGCGGTGATGATGGAACGACATCCGTTGTCGAGGGTGTCGGAGGCAGCGACCAGGAACGGAGGGCGATAGACCGCACAGGTGACCTGCTGCCACTCAGCGTCGAGAGGAATCACGGCGTCTCCCTCAAGGGCCAACATGGCGCGAAGCGTCTGGGGCCGAACGAACGGATGGTCGACGGCGATGAGTGCGACTGTTCGCCCGGGTTCGTGCCTGAGAACTGTCTCGAGTCCGGTGAGCGGTCCCCTCGAGTCCGTTCTCCGATCCAGAATCGCCGGAACACCATGCGGAGCCTTCGTTCTCCCAACGACGATCGGATCACCGACGGAGGAAACGGAGTCCAGGACGGTCTCGAGCATCGTCGACGATGCGAATGGGATCGCTGCCTTGTCGGACCCCATCCGGGTGCTATCTCCGCCCGCCAGAACAGCGATGATGGGTCGTTCCATGGCGCGACGGTAGGGCTGTTCTCAGCAATATGAGTCGCCCGATCTCGCAGCCGCGCAACGCCAGACCGTCTTCACCCGGGAACTTGTTGCGGGCACTCGACCGTCAGACCCGATGAGAGCCGGCTCTGATGCCGGATCGCACCCAACAAGGAGAGACTCTGATGAAGATTTCCGATTTGGCGGGGAAGACTCGAATCGCAGTGGCGGCCTTGCTGGCCGCCACTTTGCTGTTGGGGGCGTGCAGCAGCGACTTCGACAGCGCGGCCGAAACCATCGGGTACGACGAGGGAGAGTACGTAACCACCGTGGCGTACGCGTCGGATGAAAGCAAAGCTTCAGGCAACGCCGACATGGAAGAGACGCAGGCGATCGCAATCGCTGCCCCTATCGGCACGGATGTGCCGGCGGGGCTCAAGGTCATCCGTGACGGTCGGGTGGAGCTCAGAGTCGAGCCCGGGACATTCGGGCAGATCTCGTCGCAGCTGAGGAGCATTGCCCAGGATCTCGGTGGCTACATCACCGCAGGCGAGACACATCTTCAGGAGATCGACGACGTCGCCTACACGGTCGGGTGGCTGACCATGCGGATCCCCGAGGATCGCTTCGACGATGCCCTCGACCGGGTCGATGGGTTGGGCGAGCGACTCAGCCTCAACGTATCGAGCCAGGACGTGACCGAGGAGTACATCGACCTCGAAGGGCGCCTGCGGTACTGGGAGACCCAGGAGGAGTTCTACACACGCCTGATGGCCGAGGCGACAGAGATCGATGATCTTGTGACGATCCAGACACGGATGCAGGACGTGCTCCTGAACATCGAGCAGATCGAGGGACGGCTCCGCTATCTCGACAGCCGCACCAGTTTCTCAACGCTGACCGTTGGCCTGACGGAGGTCCCCGGGAGCACACCGATCGAGGAACCGGACGATCCAGGAGTGCTCGACGAGGCCCTCGATCAGGCCGGAGAAGTGCTGCTCGCCACGATCGGAGGACTCATCGTGGGCGCTGCCTTTGCGCTTCCGTTCATTCTGCTGGCGCTGGTCGGCCTGGGTCTGTGGATGGCAGTCAGGTCCATCCGACGTCGCAAGTCACCCGTCGAGGAACCGTCAGACGGTTGACGCAAGCTGAGGGCTGTGAGCTGTGAGCAAGATCGGACTCATGGCTCACAGCTTCTCTACCCCAGCGTGAACGGTGGGTATTCGTCGGTGAGGGCTGCAGTCCATCCCCATGCGCGGGCCCACCAACGCTGGTAGTTGAGAACGAACTCGTGGACGCCGAGTGGCAGTTTTCCGGTGAAGACGACGACGATGTAGCCAACCCAGGCGACGAGGAGCACACCGAAACTCATCAGGAAGAGGATGAGGAAGTGCGGGAGCGCGGCGATCGAGCGGAGTAGCACGATGCCCAGCATGGCGAGGAGGCGACTCTGTGGCTCCGGTGCCGGCTCAACTGAGACCGTCACCGGGTAATCCCGGTCGACTCCGTATGTCGGGTAGACGTCGGTGATACCGGCGAACCAGGCAACGACCCGTGTGATCCAACGAAGGAAGACGAGTTCGAGGCGGCGGATGAGGTCGGGTATTCGACCGTTGAAGGCGATACCCCAATAGCCGATCCATGCCACGATCTGGATCATGAGGCCGAACAGGAAGAGCAGCACGATGTGCGGCAGGAGGAGGATCGCTTTGATGAGAACGATCCCGGAGGCTGCGAGCCAGCGGTTGCGTTCCTCGTCGTCGACCGGGGCTTCAACGACGATCGGGTATGTGGGGGGTCCGCTCATTGGCGCAACGGTACCTGGTCCCCGGCGTTTCGTCAGTCCCAGTGCGTTTCGCGGTAGCGAAGCAACTCGTCGGCGAGGAGCCGCCTTGTCGAGTTGCCGATCCTGACGTAGAAATCTGCAGTTCTCGGCCCTTTGGGAGTGTCGACGAAGACGGGACGGTTGGACGCCTCGACTTCGACTCGACAGACGTCGATTCCGTTGATCGGCTCGAACGCCACTGTGACATGTGTCGCCGCGGTCTTGCCCAAGGTGCGTTGAAGGTGGTCGATGATCCAGAGTTGGAAGCGGTCGTGGTCGGCAACTTTTCCGAGGCTGAGATCGTTCTCCAGTCCGGTCGGTTCGCCGTCGTCGTTGACGCCGATGAGGAGCGTGCCGCCGTCGGCGTTGAGGAACCCGGCGACGGTCTTGGCGATCACCATCTCCAACTTCTCGTCCCGCTGCTTCGTGTGCGTGTTCCACCTGGCCGTCTGCTTGAACTCCACCCGCTCGGTCTCGCCGCCGGATGCCATGTCGGTGGCGCCGGTGCGTTTCGGCTTGCGGACGCCGAAACGGTCCATCACGACGAGAACGAGAGCAAGAACGATCACGGAACCGAGAATCGAGCCAACCACGGTCCAAAGGCCGAACTCCAGGAGTTCTCGATCGACTCCGATCCAGTTGCCGACCAGCGCCCCGAGTCCCGAACCTACGATCCCGACGATCGTGGTCTCCGCCCACGAGAGTGGCTGACGGCCGGGAAGGATGAGCCGCGCCAGCCAACCGAAAACGGTCCCGGCTACGAGCACAGCAAAGAAGAGAAAAGCGGCCTGCATAGACAGGCGAGAGTAGTGAGGGGTGAGCTTTGAGCTGCAAGCTGCAAGTAGAAAGTAGAAAGAGGCAGCCACTACCGACAATCGACGACTTGGCACGTAGGCTGTTCTCATGGCAGAACAGAGATCTCAGTGGTTGGCGGTCCTCCTGGGAGTGGTCGGAGGGCTGCTGCTCGCCATCATCGTGGTCTTCCTGCTTCGCTCCATCGGTGGGAACGATGAGGCAATGGAGACGACGACGCTTCCGACCAGCACCACCGAAGCGGCCGCGAGTTCAACGGAAGCGACCACGACCAGCGAGGCGACGACGACGACGGATTCGTCGACGACTACGACTTCGTCGACGACCACATCTTCCACCACAACAACCACATCGACGACGACCTCGACGACGCTTCCGCCGCTGGTTCTGGAGTCCGACGGTATCGGCGGGGTGGCGTTCGGAGCCACGCCGGACGAGACCCTCAGCTATGCGACGGCGATCCTCGGTCCTGCCGATCGTGACACCGGCTGGGTGGATTCCTTCAGTGAGTTCGGGACCTGCCCCCCACCCGAAGTCCGTGGCGTTCAATGGGGTGAAAGCCCGAGTGGATTCGGCCATGCGTTCACCCTGCTGTTCACGAAGGCACCAACGAGCCACAAACCCGAAGGCGGTGAGCACCTGTTCGGCTACGACTACTACGGCGGCGACCTCGAACTCGCTACAGAGACGGGGATGACCGTGGGGACGACCCTGGTGGCCGCCGGGGCGATGTATCCGACCATCGAGATCGACGAGAGTCCATGGGATCCGATCGCCGGAGTCTGGTGGGTCGACGATGACCCATCCGACGACTCCCAACTCTTCGGCTACGCGACGGGCCAAGCCGACACTGACCTGATCACAAGCATCCTCGGCGGAGTGACCTGCGGCGAGTGAGTTGTGAGCTGTGAGCGATGAGCTCTGAGCAAGAGGCGGATTCTTCACCGGATACGGAATACGGACTACGGCCTACGGCCTACGGAGCTCAGCTGATCTTGACCGTCTGGTCGCCTTCTACGATTCGGCCGATCACGTTGGCTTCGAGCGTATAGGAATCGAAGCCCTTGATGAGCTGTTCAGCATCGCCCTCGGGGGCTATGGCGACGAAACCGATACCCATATTGAAGGTTCGCAGCATCTCCTCATCGGCGACCGATCCGAGATCCTGGATGACGTCGAAGACGTCCGGAGTCGTCCAGCGGGAACGTTCGATGTCGGCCGCTGTTCCTTCCGGAAGGATCCTTCCGACGTTGTTGGGCAGACCACCTCCAGTGATGTGAGCTAACCC
>JBLWQS010000114.1:0-5543 GCA_048452705.1 Acidimicrobiia bacterium | reverse complement strand
AGTTGTCGGCGAGGACGAGCGTCAGCATCGACGCGATGAACAGGTTCATGTATGCGAAGAAGCGGGAGTACCGCTCGTCTCCGTGCATGTAGCCAACCGAGTAGATGTGGATCAGCGCGCCGACGCCGGTGACGACGAGCGTCATCAACGCCGAGAGCGGATCCCACAGCAGCGATGCGTTCGCACCGACCAGAGGGATCCACGAGAACAGGAACACGGTCTCTGGTTCCGCTCCCGTGATGAACGGCACCGTGAGCGTGAACGCGATCAGGAACGGCAGGACGACGAGCGTCGACGCCAGCCACCCGGATGCCGGTTCGCCGATGCGCCTCCCGAACAGGATGAGCGTCAGCGCTCCGAGAAGTGGGAGAGCGATCAGGAGCCAGAGGTAGTCGATCATGCCATCACCCCTTCATCTCCGACAGCACGTCCACGTTCGCCGTCGCACGACGACGGAAGACGGCCACGAGGATCGCAAGACCGATGGTCACTTCGGCGGCAGCAACGACCATCACGAAGAGCGCGGCGACCTGTCCTTCGACAAGGCCGAGTTCGTTGCCGGCGGCGATGAAGGTGAGATTGACGGAGTTCAGCATGAGTTCAACAGACATGAACATCACGAGTGCGTTGCGGCGCATCAACACGCCAGCCGCGCCCATAGAGAAGAGCACCGCAGCGAGGATCATGTACCAACCGACGGTGACGGTGATCGCAGCCATGGCGGTCATGCGCTCTCCTCCCCGTCGATATCGGGAACGGCGGTCGGGCCGAAGAGGGCAAGCGCCACGGTTCCGACTGCTGCGATCGTGAGCAAGAAGACCGTGGAGAGGAATGCGATCGTCCAGGTTCCGAAGAGGGAGTCGGCGACGGTCTCGATCGTGCCGACCAGGTCCGGGCTTCCGAAAGCGTCGCTGCCGGTGACCCATGCCTGGCGGCCGGCGAGGATGATCACGACGGCGAGACCGAGAGCGACGACGAACGTGATGCCGCGCTGGAAGGGGATCGTTTCGGCTGTGTCCTCCTGCTTGTCAACGCCGATCATCATGATGACGAAGAGGAAGAGCGTCATGACGGCACCGGCGTACACCAGGATCTGGACGGCTGCGACGAAGTGAGCGTCGAGCATGACGTAGAAGAGCGCCATCGCGAACATCGTCGCCAGCAGACCCATCGCCGAGTAGACGGGGTTCTTCGCCGTGATCATCACGACGGCCCCGGCCAGCGCAACAAGGGCGAAGATGACGAAGATGATGATTTCAACCATGCCAGACCTCCGGTTCGACATGGTTGGACCACAGACCACAGACCACAGACCACAGACGGACCCGGAGTGATCGGTTCGCCCTCATGATGGCTCCTCATCGGGCTGTTGTCCGTCGTCTGTTGTCTGTTGGCTGTCGTCTGTCGTCTGTTGGCTTGGTTCGGCCGGGGCCATGCCGCCCATCCTTGCGCTTGGGGACCACGCTTCGATGCCTTCGAAGGCGGCGCGTCCGGACGGTGCGGTGGCTCGCAGCCAGCCGTCGCCGAGTTTGAGTTCGTTGAGGTCGATCAGCGGCGTGTCGGGGAGGGGATGATTCGGTGTCCCGTCGGGTTCGACAAGCAGTGAGTCCTTGGTGAAGATTCCCTCGTCACGATCGGTCACGGACATCTCGAAGAGGTGCGTCATCGTGATCGCCTCGGTAGGACACGCCTCGACGCACAGACCGCAGAAGATGCACCGCAGCATGTTGATCTCGTAGACGAAACCGAACCGCTCCCCCGGGCTGACGGGATCATCCGGCGGGTTGTCGGCACCGCGCACATAGATACAACTCGCAGGGCAGGCACCGGCGCACAACTCACACCCAATGCACTTCTCCATGCCGTCTGGATACCGATTCAGGACGTGTCGCCCATGGAACCGTTGCGGCTTCACGCGCTTGACCTTCGGATACCGCGTCGTGACCTTCGGCTTGAACATCTGGCGGAACGTCACCGCGAAGCCGCCCCAAGGACCGAGGAGTTTCGTGAACAAGCTCATCGTCGTGCTCCCCTCATGCCCATGGCAATCCGTATCGACGAATCCCCACGGCGACCATGGAGAGCATGATCCACACCAGCGAGACCGGGATGAGGCGCTTCCAACCGAAGGCCATGAGCTGGTCGTATCGCATCCTGGGAAGGGTGCCCCGGACCCAGATGAAGAGGAACACCATGGCGAAGGTCTTGAGGAGGAACCACATGACCGGGAGGAACCACACCAGCACTGTGGGCCCGAACACCGGACCGTTCCAACCGCCGAGGAAGAACGTCACCGTGAGCGCCGACATGGTGAACAGATTGATGTACTCGGCGAGGAAGAACAGCGCGAAGCGGAAACCCGAGTACTCCGTGTGGAATCCGCCAACGATCTCCTGCTCCGCCTCGACGAGGTCAAAGGGCGACCGGTTCGTCTCCGCGAACGCTGCGATCACGAACACGATGAATGACGGGAGCAGCACGATGTTCCAGGCGGGTATGAACCCGAAGTAGGTCGCACTCTGGGCCTCGACGATCCCGGCGAGTGACGTCGTTCCGGTGAACATGATCACGGGGACGAGGGCGAGCCCGATCGCCGCTTCGTACGAGATCATCTGTGCAGATGCGCGCACGGAGCCAAGCAGCGGGTACTTCGATCCCGATGCCCAGCCAGCGAGCGTGATGGCGTACACGGCCATCGACGAGAGGGCCAGGAAGTAGAGCACGCCGATATTGAGGTCGGTGACCTGCATCGTGTAGGTCGTGTCCCCGATGGTGATCGGTGCGCCGATGGGGATGACGAGGAAGATCAGCAGTGCCGGGAGGAGAGCCATCACCGGTGCAGCCAGGTAGAGCAGAACGTCCGCGTTGCGCGGCGTTATCGATTCCTTGACCATCAACTTGATGCCGTCGGCGAGCGTCTGCAGGATGCCGAACGGTCCGGCTCGTTCGGGTCCGAGGCGGTTCTGCATGAAAGCAACGATCCGCCGCTCGGCCCAGACCAGCAGGAGCACCGACGTGAACAGGAAAGCAAAGGCGATGATGACCTTGATCGCGGCTTCGAGGAAGTCGGCCATCAGTCATCACCTCCTCGAACGGCATCGATGCGCAGCGTCCCTGCTGCTCCGAGGCCCGCCGTTCCTGCAAGGTTGAACGGCACGTAAACGGTTCCCTCAACGAGGCTCGGGTCGATCACGACCGGGAGTCGGACCTCGCCGTCCATCGTGATCACGACTTCGTCGCCTTCAGTGAGCGCGAGCACGGAGGCGTCTCTCGGGTGAAGGTGTGCAGCCCCGGAAGACGCGAGGCCCGAGATACCGGAGCTATGACGCACCATGACACCGTCGTCATACAGGACACGGGCCGTGTGGAGGACGCGGTGGCCGGAGGTGACGGGAACACCGCGATCGACCGGCGTGTACTGGAGAGGCTGCGTGCCGTCCGGTCCGGGGAGGACCAATCCTTCGCGATCGTCGCCCCATGACAGACGATCCCAGGCAACGCCCACATAGGCGGGGGCGACTTGCGTGATCTCGGCAGCGACCACCTCCGGCGATGCTGCTCCGAGTTCGGTCCCCATCGTCGTCGCCAGGTCGTCGAAGATCGACCACACCGGGCGGGACATGCCGGCCGGCGTGATGATGCGGTTCATCTTCTGGACCCGTCCCTCGAGGTTCGTAGCGGTTCCCTCAACCTCGCCGAGACCGGCGACGGGGAGGATCACATCTGCATACGCCGCTGAATCCGACATGAACATGTCGAACGACACGACGAAGCCGGCGGCATCGAGTGCCGCAACGGCAGTTGATGGGACCGGGTAGTCGCGGACTGGGTCGGCGCCGTTCAGCACGAGGGCACTCAACCCGCCGGTTGCGAGGCCTTCGAGGATCCCCTTCGTGTCGAGGCCTTCTCCTGTGGGAAGCGGTCCCCAACGCTCTTCGAGGGCCGTGCGACCGGCTTCGTCATCGATCGCAACGCGGCCGGGGAGCAGGGTCGGTGCGACACCCATGTCGAGAGCGCCGAAGACGTTGCCGCGCCGCATCAGGGGCATGATCTTGGCGCCGGGGAGGTCGAGTGCGAAGGCAGCGACGGCTTCGGCCAGATCCGGATCCTCGGCGAGTCCGGCACGACCGACAAGGGCCACGACGGGTCCCTCGTTCAACGACCGGCGAGCATCCGCGTACTCACCATCGCCTGCCGCGAACTTGCGCAACAGATCCGCTCCGGTTCCCGGCTTGTACTGGATCGTGTGCGTCGCGACGTCGTCGAGGCCGGTGCGGCGGGGATGGACGATGACGAGGTTCGCTCCCAGTTCCGTCGCCGCCCTGCGGACACGGAGATACAGGACGGGAAGCTCTTCTTTGAGGTCCGGTCCCCACAACAGGATCGTCTTCGCCGACTCGAGGTCGTTGATCTCAGCGCGAGGTGTGACGGCTGCAGCGAACACTGGATCGAGTCCGTCACCGATCTGCGCGTCGAGGTGTGGGGTCCCAACAACGGACCGCATGAACTTCGAGAAGGCGTAGGCGTCCTCGTTGGTCGATCGTGCGCCGCCGATACCGGCGACCTTGTCGCCTTCGAACGAGCCGAGTCGCTCTGCTACCAGGGTGATCGCTTCGGCCCAGGTCGCCTCGCGGAACTCCCCGTCTTCCTTGACGAGTGGCGTGGTGATCCGGTCCTCGGACTGTCCGTGGTCGTGGACGAAGCGGTCCTTGTCGGAGAGCCATCCGTGGTTGGTGGCATCGTTGTCGACGCCGTAGATGCGGATGATCTCGTTGTGGCTCGTCTGTACCGAGACCTTCGAGTGAACGGCGTCGACGAGCGAGATGGATTCGACGGATTCGATGTCCCACGGTCGGGCCTTGAACCGATAGGGCTTCGCGGTGAGTGCTCCCACCGGGCAGATCTGGACGGTGTTTCCCGAGAAGTACGAGGCGAACGGCTCGTCCGGGAAGGTGATGACCTGGACGTAGTTCCCGCGATCCTTGAACTCGATGAGTGGATCGCCGGAGATCTCGTCGGAGAACCGGGTGCATCGTGCACAGAGGATGCAACGTTCCCGGTCGAGGAGGATGAGATCGGAGATCTCGATGGGCTTCTCATAGTGCCGCTTCTCCTCGACGAAGCGAGTCTCACCGGCGCCGAACGCGAATGCCTGATCCTGGAGCGGGCACTCTCCACCCTTGTCACAGACGGGGCAGTCGAGCGGGTGGTTGATGAGCAGGAACTCAAGCACGCCTTCCTGGGCCTTCTTCGCCGTCTCCGACTGCGTGTGGACGATCATCCCTTCCCCGACCGGCGTCGTGCACGACGGGACGAGGGCCGTTCCACGCGGTCCTTCGACTTCGACGAGGCAGGCCCGGCAGAGGCCGACGGCGTTCATCCGAGGGTGGTAGCAGAAGCGTGGGATGTAGGTCCCTGCCATCTGGGCGGCGTCTATGAGTGTCTGGCCTGATTCGACCTGGACGTCGACACCGTCGAGGTTGATCGTCACGGTGGTGCGTTCTTCAGCCACGCGATACCTCCCCACCCTCGCTACCGCTCGG
>JBLWQS010000113.1:0-5647 GCA_048452705.1 Acidimicrobiia bacterium | reverse complement strand
CGCTACGGCTCTGCCGTCGTGGTGGTGCTCGTGGTAGTCGTGCTGGTCGTCGTGGTACTCGTTGTCGTGGTCGTACTTGACGTCGTTGTCGGTGCAGTGGTCGTCGTCGGCGCCTCGGTCGTCGATGTGGTCTCCTCGGGCAACGTGGTGGTCGTCGGTGCCGCTGTGGTCGGCGGAGTCGTCGACGGTGGACTCGTGCACCGGGCAGAACCGGACACCGTGGCACACGACGCGACCTGGATCTTCTTGGCGCTGCCTCGATAGCTCCAGTAGAACGGTTCCCGCTCAACGGAACCGTCGGGGTGGGTGATCACGCGGGTCACGGTTACCGTCCAGCCTTCTGAACCGCTCGTGACGACTCGCTGGGTGCCCGGACTGAGCGCCGTGTTCTCCTCGTAGATCACCCGGGGTTCGGTGAAGTTGCGTCGATCGGAACGTACCGAAGCCACCTTCAATCCGCCGTTGTTGCCGAAGAACAACACCGTGATCGACGTGGCGGTGTAGGCGGTCCTGATGATGACCGGTGCGTCGGTGTTGTTGCGGAAGATGACATCCGGGTGCAGGTATCCGAGGGTTGCTTCCCGCCCTTCCGGGTACTTGGAGAAGTAGATGCTGTGCGGCCGGTGCTCGATGTCTTCGTAGCCACCGAAGAAGACGGCGTTGAAGAACGTCGTGCCGAACTGGCTCACACCGCCTCCCACGTTCACGGGACTGTCGCAGCAGTAGACCTCGCCGTTGATGATCGCCGCGTCACGCACGTAGCCCTTCGCCTCGGTGCGTTGGCCGACCTTCTCGTTGATCGAGAACGTCTCGCCCGGCCACACGATCGAGTCGTCGACGGTGCGGGCCATAGTCTGGATGTTCGTGACCCTGGGCTGCCCTGCGGCATGCCGCGTCGTGAAACTCGAGACCAGTCCGAGTGGACCCCATGCCTCGACCTGTTCTGCGGTGATCCGCGGTTCGACGTCGGTCACGATGGGGAGGTCCCCGCGTCCTCCGGTGAGCGCCGCCTCGTGCAACGCCTCAGTGAGGGCGTCGGCATCGACGCGAGTGCCGTTCTCCGGAAGGGTGACTGAGGCACGACCGGTGGCGACATTGGTGGCGATCTGGACCTCAACCGGCGGCCGCTCGAACTCGGCGAGGCGCGATTCGAGCGTCGTAGCGAGGATGTCGGGATCGAGGCCAACGTCGATATGTGCAGGCGGCGTGGTCACAATGTCGATCGTCACGGCGGCGGCCAGTTCAGATCGGAGCACGATGAGTGTTGTGTCGGCCTCGGTGCTGTGGAGCGTCACCGGACGGCTGATCATGGTCTCGACGGCGGCGGCAGCTTCGTCGAATTCCTGATTCGACAGTACGGGCCGACGGTCGACGAGTGGGATGTCAACGGACCGTTCCACCCCGTCGAGCATCGCCGACTCGACGACGTTGCGAGCTGCGATGCGGTCGATTCGCATGCCGGCAGTTGGGTAGGTGATGAGGACCTCGCCATCGACGATCTCGATGTTCCCATCGAAAGCCGGTTCGGGAATCGCTGCCAGCTCCCACACCTCGAGGTAGTGATCGATGGACGTACCGTCAATGGAGACCTCGACCGGGATATCGAGTTCCGTTGAGAAGCTCCGAAACCACGGGATCAAACCGTCAAGGACGCCGTGACTCGATTCGGCGGTCGCCGCCGAGAGTGCCGAATCGACGTCGATCTTCATCCCCACCGCGTTCGGATTGAGTTCGTATGTCGTGCCGTTGACGACGAATGCAGACGGCTCCGCATACAGGCTCTCCTCATAGGAGCGAACGACGGTGAATGCCTCATCCGGTGGAAGGCCGGCGACATCGATACCGGCGATCGAGACGTTGCGTGGAAGTGTCCCGTCGCTCATCGATCGATCGGTGAGGTACACCGCGAGCGGAAGCATGAGGATCAGGAGCGGAGCGACGATGAAGAGGCCGATCCTGCCCAGATTCATGGTCACGTCACCCCCTCCGGTTCGTGTCGGGTCATCTCCCAAGGAGTCCTGAGAACGGAGCATATCCAAGGCCCCGAGTATCGGCCTAGGTTGGCAGAGGCCCATCAGGCAGTCAGGATTCGAATCCGCCTTGTCACTACACTGCCCGTAGTGATGCCCACGTCGGACCCGGCAGCTGCCGAATCGAAAGCAGGGGGGACAAGTCGGTGCTGAGACTTCGCTCTCTCTTCAAGAAAGAGACCCTGAAGGACGACGCTGTTGCTGGTGTGGTCCTTGGCGTCGAGAGTGTTCCCGACGGTCTCGCTGGAGGTCTCCTTGCCGGCGTGAATCCTGTCTTCGGACTCTACGCCTACATGGTGGGGACCTTCACGGGTGGTCTGTTCACGAGTTCGTCGTTCATGGCAGTTCAGGCGACGGGGGCCATGGCGATCGTCGTCGCCGACGTCGGTGAAGTTCACTCGGCTGAGGACCCTACCCGGGCACTGTTCACCCTATCGATCCTGACCGGTCTCGTCATGCTCGCTGCCGGTCTCCTCAAGGCGGGGTCGATCCTCCGCTTCGTATCGAACGCGGTGATGGTCGGGTTCATCAATGCCGTGGGCATCAACATCATTCTCGGTCAGTTGGACAACTTCACCGGCTACGAGTCTGAGGGTGCCAACCGAGTCTTTCGAGCGTTCGACACCATCTTCAACCTCGGTAAGGCTTCGTGGCCAACGATCACTGTTGGCATTGCCACCATCGGGTTGATCCTCCTGCTGGAACGCACCAAGCTCGGGGCACTCGGCATGGTCGTCGCCATCATCGCCGGATCAGCGATTGCTCCGCTCCTCGGCTGGGACGTGGCGATTCTCAATGACATCGCTGAGATACCAAGGTCCCTTCCGCTGCCAATGATGCCCCAGTTCGGGCTCATCCCTGTGCTCGTCATCCCCGCTTTCTCGCTCGCATTCATCGGGTTGGTTCAGGGTGCGGGAATATCGGCGAACTTCCCGAACGCCGACGGGAGTTATCCGGACGCCTCTCAGGATTTCGTCGGTCAGGGTGTCGCGAACGTGGCCGTCGGGATCTTCCAGGGCATGCCGGTTGGGGGCTCCATGTCGGCATCGTCGCTGGTCAAGAACGCCGGTGCGAAAAGCCGTCTCGCCCTCCTGATCGCAGGCCTCGTGATGGCGATCGTGATCCTCCTGTTCGGTTCTGTCGTCGGGCACATAGCGATGCCCGCCCTTGCCGGTCTGCTGATGACGGTGGGTTATCGGACCGTGAAACCGGCCGACATCAAGGCTGTATGGAAGACCGGCGGAATGCAGGCCACCGTCATGGGTGTCACCTTTGCTCTGACCATGCTGATCGCTCTTCAGTACGCCGTGCTCGTCGGCGTCGGCATCTCGATGATCCTCTACATCATCAACCAGTCGAACCAGATCGTGCTCAAACGGTGGTTGATGAGCGCGGATGGGGATCTTCGTGAGGTAGAAGCGCCGAGCGACGTACCGCCCAACGAAGTCGTTCTGTTGCAGCCGTACGGCAGCCTGTTCTTTGCATCGGCCCCCGTCTTCGAGGAGAAGCTTCCGAACGTCACGGACGAAACTCACAATTCTGTCGTGGTCCTGCGGCTCCGGGGCCGCACCGACCTCGGTTCCACGTTCATGGACGTGCTGCTGCGATACGCGGAAGCGCTCCGGGATCAGGAGAGCAAACTCGTGCTGGTCTCAGCCAACGACAACATCCACGAACAGTTGGCGGTGACACGGGTCACTAGCGTGGTCGGATCGCAGAACATCTACACATCGGACGAGTGGGTCGGTCGAACCTTCAAACAGGCATATCGAGACGCCTCTGTATGGGTCGAAGACCACCGAGATGACTCCACGGAGCCTCAATCAGACGGCTGAGGTTCGCTGCCTGTCGGAATGGCGAACCTTTGGCGCGGTCATCCGTAGGAAGATGATGAGGACCGGAACGAGATATGCGGTGTAGGCAACGGCCATCAACAGTGACGGCCGGGGAGTCCATCCGAAGAGGCTCCCCAGGAACCGACCGAACGTGCTCGCTGATGGCTCGAGGAATCCGAGATCCCAGACGTGCTCGCTGACGGTTGGCAGGAAGCCGAGTTCCTGGAACTCGTGAACAGCCTTCGACACGAGTCCAGCGGCGAAGAGGATGATGAGGACTCCCGTGAGCCTGAAGAAGGCCCGTAGATCGATGCGGCTGCTCCCCGCGTAGAAGAGGATTCCAATCACCGCGGCTGCAGCGAGGCCGAGGATTCCGCCGACGATCTGGGCGGTCGAGCTTTCGGCGCCGACCGTGGTGGCGATGAGGAACAGGGACGACTCGATCCCCTCCCTAACCACGGCAACGAACGCGATCGTTGCTAGGGCAGCTGCTCCTCCCGCAGCCACGGCGGTGTCGACCTGGGATTGGATGTGGCCTTTCAGGTTCTGCGCCTGGTGTCCCATCCAGAAGATCATCCACGTGAGGAGCCCGACGGCGACGACCGCTATGACACCCTCGACGAGTTCCTCAGCATCGCCTTCAAGGCCGCCGACGGTATTCCAGAGGACGATTCCTGTGGCAAGAGAGACGAGAATCGCCGCGATAGTCCCGCTCCAGATCCAACGAGCGTCCGATCGGCGGCCGATCCGATTCAGATAGGCGAGCAGGATGGCAACGATGATCGCTGCCTCCACGCCCTCTCGAAGCATCACCAGGAACGCGGCCATGTGGTGGATCTCCATCCCGTCGCCCAATTCGCACTATCACGGTAGTGGTAATTGTGGGCCTGTCGGGAATCATTTCCGAAAGCCAATCCAGGCCCGAGCTTCGGAGACCTACGGACCGCTAGAATCGAGTCGGAATCGAATCAAAGTGAGGCGCTATGGGACTCGGAGACATGTTCGACAAGGGCAAGGACATGCTCGGTGATCACACCGATGAGGCGAAAGAGGGCGTCGACAAGGCGGCCGATGCGGCCGACTCGGCGACGGGCGGCAAGGCGACCGATCAAATCGACATGGGGGCCGACAAGGCGAAGGACGTCATCGACGATCAGAAGAACTGATCGCTTCTCGGATTGGTGTTTGAGCGGTGGCCGTTCGGTCAGCGCTCAAACGCGACCAGAGCCGCGTTGACGAGCTGATCGGGGAGGAACCCCATCGCTTTGTACAGTTCGGCGATCGTTCCGGATTCGCCGAACCGGTCGACGCCGAGGGGGAGAACCCGCTGACCGAACACTGAACCGAGCCATGCCATCGAATGCGGCGATGCATCGTGCACGGTGAGTATCGGTGCCGATCGTTCCTCGGGCAGAATCAGATGGGCGAGGTGGCTCGTATCCGCAGGGATGCTCGCTGTTCGTGCCGCATGGGTCATCGCGCGTTGCCACTCGCGAAAGAGTAGATCCTGGCTCGTGACGTCGATCACAGTTACTCCGAAGCCTTCTTCGGCGAGCATGTCTGCGGCGCGGAGGACCTCGGGCATCACGGGACCCGATGCGGCGATGATCAGCGGCTCGCCGGAGCGGGGTACACGCAGACGGTATCCCCCTCGGAGCACGGCATCGCGTAGCGAATCCGCTCCGATGCGATCCTTCGCCGCAGCGAAGGGTGCCTGGTCAATCGGACGAGTTGAGAGACGGAGGTAGGAGCTCGAGCCGTTGGGTTCGGCGAGTTGACGGA
>JBLWQS010000112.1:0-5686 GCA_048452705.1 Acidimicrobiia bacterium | reverse complement strand
AGGCGCAAGGATGAGGTTTCGCCACTCCTTGTGTCGGAATGGCGGAGCCGAAGCCGCAGCGCGTGGTGATGCCTGGTCGTCGAGATGGGCGACATGTATTGCTCAGCGCTCTCCTAGCCTCGGCCCGTGCCACGGCGCGACCAACCATCGCGGGTGCGTCCACTGCTGCCGGACGACGCCGCCCCTGATCAGCCAAACGCGTCCGCTCGGCGCACACCCGGCGCCTCGATCGCAGTCGCAGCAGGCGCGGTCGTTCTGGCACTCATGTTCGTCGTCTTCGGAGCCGGTGGTGGCGACGACGTCCCTACGCCCGATCCACAACGGAGTTTGATCGCCGCCGATGCTGCCGATGTCGAGGCCACAACCACCACACTCCCGGTGCGCCTCTCAGACATGGTTCCCGTCGAGACAGACCGGTTGGCGACCATCTCCCGCTCCGGCGACCCTCGAACGGTGTTGTGGCTCCCGTCCGAGCGATTCGGTCGGACCTATCGGCTACAGAACGATCCCCAGTGGGCATCGTTCGATGCGACGGGAGATTCGATTGCCTACCTCGATCCACAGTCGACATTGTTCTCCGGTCCGGTGCCCGGCGATGTGGCACCCCAGGTCGAAGCGATGGTTTCCGGAGCACGCTTCCATCCGACCGAGACCGCTGAACTTGCCTACACCGCGCCGATTACGGGATCGGGTTCGACCGGCCTCTATCGCGTGCATGTGGCACCGGGCATTCTCGGCGGTCTCGAACCGGAGTTGGTCGCGACGCTCTCCCAAGCGGCACATCTGCTGACATGGGGCGACTGGGGTTATGCGGTCTCTCTCGACGACGCCGAATCCCCGGCGATCATCATCCTCGATCCCGATGGTCGTGCTGAGCGGATCATGCCCGGCGTCGCGTACTCGGCAGGTGGGGATGCCATCTTCGTTGATGCCACAGGAGAGCCATTCGCCGGATCCCGAGATCCGGGGCTCCTCGCCCCACTAGTCGTCGTACCGGAGTCCTCCGTGGGGATCTTTGATCGTATGTTCGAACCGATCTACCTCTTCCCCGGCACCGACGCCCACACGTTGAACGTGACCATCTCCCCCGACGGTTTGCAGATCGCGGACTCCACGTTCACGAACACCGGTGGCACGTCGATCACGATACGCGACCGCTCTGTGGACACACTCCGAACCGTGCGGATCGATTCGGTCGCTCACTCGATCGGATTCGTCGCCGACGGAACCCATCTCGCGATGCAGGACGTTGATTCGGGCGAGTTGATCTTCGTCAACTGGCGCACCGGGGCTCACTACCGGCTGTCCGGTCTGACCGGCGATTTCGTCGCAGTCGACCTCTGAGACTGAGACCAGCATGGCCTGGCGCCGTGACCACCGGCTGCAGCTCAATTCCTCCTTCGGCGCTCCCTCGACCGCTTCACAAGAACCGCAACAACCGCACCGATCGCAACGATTGCGCCCACGAGAAGAGGCACGACCTTTCGACCCTTCTTCGTCGAAGTGTCGGCACCGTCGTCGGCCTCGCCAATCGCGATCGAAGAAACAGCCTGATCCGCACCGGGAACCAGCATCGAAACACCCGTGACGTCGAACCCGACGTAGCCAGCAACCGCCACGCCCACCACTTTGGTTTCGGGGTCCACGGCCACGACCGACCATGTGGCTTCAGCCGACTGCATCCCGACGCCAAGCAGGGCCAACACCAACCCGATCGTGACGAATGTTCTCTGAATCACGCCGCACATCTCCATTCTCAATAGCGAGCGACAACGTTGAGCGATGCCGAAACCGGTACAGGACACATGTCGCCCTGGATCGATCACGGACCCAACATCGTCGTGCCGAATCTGACTGCTCCTCACCCTCACAGCGCTAGTCCGTGACGTCTCGCCTCAAGAACGTCACGTACATCACGGCCAATCCGAAGATCGCGTAGCCGGCGGCGAGAACGAAGGCCTTCTCGAACGAAACCGAAGCCGTGCCACCGGCTGCGAAGGCTGAGATGATGCCGGCCGGGAGCCACTCCCCTGCACTGTCCCAGATGAGGCCGAGCAGATTCTCGATGAGGAGGAGATAGGCAACTCCGGCTGTGATCGAGATCGCTGCCGATCGCGTGACCATCGCCAATACGGCGCCGACGAGTCCATAGAGAACGGTCGCGATCGCAGTCGTTCCGACGGTACCGAGCGATCCGGCGACGGTCCACGCATCCGTCGAAATGTCTTGGCTTGGAGCCAGAACCACCGCCAGAAGAACCGCGACGGCGCCCGCTACTACAACACCGATGACGACATAGCTCGCCACGGCCAGGAGTTTCCCCGAAAGCAAGATGGCTCTTCGAGGCTGACCCACCAACAGGTTGCGAATCGTCCCCCATTCGAAGTCCCTGGCCACGCTCAAGGCGAACAGAGCGATCGCCACGACGCCGATCAGGTTGGCCGCCGTACTCAGAGCGGCAATGGCACCATCGTCGGCAGCGAGATCTGCAGCTCCTCCGAGCGGCCCGCCATGTTCGCCGCCTCCCGGGCCCATGTCATCGCTGCCGAGGAACAGCATGACGCTGATCAGCACGACGAATCCGATCATCACCATGATGCCGACTCGAGCTGTCTTGTGGAATCTGATCCACTCCGACTTGTATGAACGGATCACAGGCCCATCTCCCGGTTGGTCAAGCGGAGGAATACGGCCTCGAGGTCTTCGTCGCGAACCCGCAACTCGGCCAACGTGACCCCTCCGTCGAACGCAAGGCGATTCAACCGAGCAGGCGCGTCGACTGCACCGGCGACATGTATCGCTCCCTCGTCGACCGTCAGCGTGTAGCCGGCTCGTTCGAGGATCTCCGCCAGTGTGGCGAGATCGTCCACGGTCTCCGGTGCGACAACCACCTCGTGGGCGGCTTCTTCGAGGAGTGCCGAGAGATCGCCCTCAAAGATCAGCCGACCCTTGTCAATGATGACCACCTGGTCGGCAACCGCTTGCACCTCAGAAAGGAGATGACTCGAGATAAGGATGGTCTTTCCTCGTTGAGAGAGATCCTTCAGAAGGCTCCGTATCTCGACGATTCCCGCCGGATCGAGACCGTTCATGGGCTCGTCGAGGATCAGGATGTCTGGGTCTCGCAACAGGGCCGCCGCTATGCCTAGGCGTTGCTTCATGCCGAGCGAGTATTCGGATACCCGGTCTGCCCGACGGCTGGTCAGTTTGACGATCTCGAGGACTTCATCGATGCGAGACGTGGGCTGCCCATCGAGCGCCGCGAGCGTTCGCATGTTCGCGTCTCCGGACAACTTGGGGTAGAACGCCGGAGTCTCGATCAGCGCACCGACGTGTTCGATGTACCTGCTGGGGTGTTCGATCGATTCGCCCAGAACGGTTGCCGTCCCAGATGTCGGGCGAATCAATCCAAGGAGCATCCTGATCGTCGTGCTCTTGCCGGCGCCATTCGGACCCAACAGCCCGATGACACCTCCTTGCTCGACGTCAACGGTGAGCCCGTCGACGGCTTTGAGCGTCCCGAACTCCTTCGTGAGCTCTTCGATCTGGATAGCCGTGCTCACGAGGAGGCGACCCTGCTCTTGATCAAATTTGACATGTTCCTCGGTCTTTCCGCTTCGATGGGGCCCATGCTGTGCAGATTCGTGGAGGTAGTTCTCTGGAACTCAACTAAAGCACACGAACCTAAGAGTCATGTGACACGAGCCTAAGAGATTCAGCCGAAATGCGTTGCCGGCATACCGCATCGTCTTCCCTCCCCTGAAGTCTCAATCCACGGTTTCCTGCCGCGACAGTCGTGTTTGTCCCTCTCCCCCACGCAGTGGGGGAGATGGCCGGCAGGCCAGAGGGGACCGCTTTCCCCGGTAGCCGCCGGCAGGTGTGCCCCCGTCCGTCGCTGGCACTGTTCTCCCGGCCGAACATCTGCAACGCGGCTGCAACCCGTTTGCTGTTCGCTCCCCCGATAGTGCCCCAATGGGTCATACAGGCACATGGAGAATGGGAGGCAGATCATGACCACCGCACACGGACACAGTGGAGTTGCCACGGTCGGTCCGCAGAAGCCGCAGCGATGGCTTCTCGCTCTGGCCCTTGTGGCGATCACGGCCGTCGGCATCACCGCCGTCGCCCTGATCATCAACCAATCCGATACTGAGATCGCTACTGCTCCGGCAGTCGTTGCCCCTGCACCGGTCGCACCGGCACCCGCCGAGGTGCCCGCCGCCGTAGCGCCGGCGCTCATCGCACCGGTGTTGGAGGCGCCGCTGTCGCTCCAAGAGCTTGCTCTCATGAGTGAGGCGGCGACGGGGCTCGTCCCGTCCGGCCTTCTCTCCCAGGAGATGGCGCTCGGGGTCGAGCAGGCATTCGAGGGCACTGCGCTCAGCGTCCAGGAGCTCGCTTTGATGAGTGAAGTCGCCACGGGACTCGTTCCCACCGGCGTCCTCGCAGACGAGATGGCGATCGGCCACGAGTTTGGATATGAAGCAACCGCTCTCAGCGGATTCGAGTACGCGCTCATGAGTGAAGTCGCCACGGGACTCGTTCCCACCGGCGTTCTCGCCGACGAGATGGCCGTTGCCCACGCAGTCGGACTCGAAGAGGCCGTCCTCTCCGTCGAAGAATTTGCGCTGATGAACGAGACGCTCTCCGGCTTCGTTCCCACCGGCGTGCTCGCCGACGAGATGGCGCTCAGTAGCGGATTCGACTACTCGGCGACGATCGGCAACACGTCGATAAGCAGTATCGTCAACGCACTTATCGGAGCCGCCGACACGTCCTACGTCTCGCTTGAAGAGTACGAATTCATCTCCGAAGTCCTCACCGGGCTCATCCCGACGGGCGTCCTCGAAGATGAGATGTCGACACCGTAGACGACGACCGATCATCGGCCGTCGGGGTTGCCCCGGCGGCCGAGTCGCGTCACTGTCGCGGATCCGAGTCGTCGATCGACCGATCGTCCAGGTTGTCCAGGACTCTTGGCAGAGCGCCGGAACCACCCCTCAGGTAGTGGATCATCGCAGAGCGGAAAGCGACGTCGAGATCGATCCCCATTGCCACCGACCCGTCGAAGCGGAAGCGGTCGGCTTCGAGCGCATCGTGAGCGATCACTCTGAGATTCACTCGGGAGTCTCTTCCGTTGTACGTGCGGTCGAACAGTCGGTTGGCCGCGATGAATCCCGAACCGCTCGACTGTGCAAGTTCAACGCCGAAGCCCGGGCTCGCCAGGAACCGCATCAGCTCCCGCACCTCCGGCCTATCCTTCACGGCGGCGGCGAACACCGCAGACCCAAGCACGGTGTCTGCATAGTCAGGCTCGACAGATGGCATCACGAAATAGGCCATCTGCCCATATCTCACTGCATGTGCAGGCAGGTATCGAAGGGCAAGGCTCCCCTGATGATGGAACCAACAGCCGGGAACCTCGGATTGCATCGGGACAAGACCATCCGATGTCGGCGCATCGATGGCGTTGGCGATGCCTCCGTACACATGGCCGAGAGGCAGGACGACGTCGCCGTACCGCTCGAACGCGCGCCGGATCGCCACGCTATTGAACGGCAGATCTCCATCAACCCACTGGTCGTATACCTCAGGGCCCGATCCGTGCAAGACAAGATCCTCGATGAAGTCGGTGGCGGCCCATCCTCCAAGACCCGTACCGGACTCGGCTACACACCACGGTGTGTAG
>JBLWQS010000111.1:0-5694 GCA_048452705.1 Acidimicrobiia bacterium | reverse complement strand
CCATCTTCTCCAAAGCCCTCCGTATCGGTGAAGGCAAGCGTCTCAAAGAACTCGAGGCGCTCGTCGTTCGCGTCAACGCACTCGAACCGGAGATCCAGGCGCTGAGCGACGACGATCTTGTTGCCAAGACCGCGGAATTCCGGAATCGCATCCGGAGCGGCGAGCCGATCGATGATCTCGAGGACGAGGCGTTTGCCGTCGTTCGCGATGCGGCGAAGCGAACGCTCGGACAACGACCGTTCGACGTCCAGATCATCGGGGCCGGAACACTCCATCGCGGGATGATCACCGAGCAACGCACCGGTGAGGGGAAGACCCTCGTTTCGACGATGCCGGCCTATCTCAACGCCCTCGCGGGAGAAGGCGTCCACATCATCACGGTCAACGACTACCTCGCTGCCCGCGACTCGAACTGGATGGGGCAGATCCACCGGTTCCTCGGTCTCAAGGTCGGACTCATTCAGGCCGACATGACGCCGCAGGAACGCAAGCCCGCCTACGACGCCGACATCACGTACGGAACGAACAACGAGTTCGGGTTCGACTATCTCAGGGACAACATGACGATGCGTCCCGAGGACCGCACCCAGCGGGGCCACTACTACGGGATCGTCGACGAGGTCGACTCGATCCTCATCGACGAAGCGAGAACTCCGCTCATCATCTCCGGAAGGGTCGGAGAGACCGGGAAGTGGTATCGGGACTTCGCCCGCATCGTCGAGAGGCTCCGGCGAGATGAGCACTACGAGGTCGATGAGAAGAAGCGCCAGGTCATCGTCACCGAGACCGGTGTGACCCAGGTCGAACAGATCCTCGGCGTCGAGAACATGTACGACTTCGCCAACGTCGACTTCATCCACCATCTCGACGTTGCTCTGAAGGCGAAGGGGCTCTATCACCGTGACGTCGACTACCTCATCAAGAACGGTGAAGTGATGATCGTCGACGAGTTCACTGGTCGAGTGCTCGAAGGTCGGCGCTACTCCGAGGGTCTTCACCAGGCGATCGAGGCGAAGGAGGGCGTCCACATCAAAGAGGAGAACCAGACGCTCGCCACGATCACGCTGCAGAACTATTTCCGGATGTACGAGAAACTCGCGGGGATGACCGGCACGGCCCTCACAGAGGCCAGCGAGTTCCATGGGATCTACGGACTCGAAGTGCTCGATGTCCCGACGAACCAGCCGATCGCCCGCCTCGACCAAGCAGACGTTGTCTACCTCGATGAGGACCACAAGTTCGCTGCACTCGCCGACGACATCGAAGAGCGCAGCAATCGCGGCCAGCCCATCCTCGTCGGAACCATTTCGATCGAGAAGTCCGAACGGCTTGCCAACACGTTGAAACGCCGGGGGATCAAGCACGAAGTTCTCAACGCAAAGCAGCATGAGCGAGAGAGCCACATCATCGCCCAGGCCGGGCAGCTGGGATCGGTCACGGTCGCGACCAACATGGCCGGGCGAGGCGTCGACATTCAGCTCGGTGGGAACCCCGAGGAGCTCGCGCGATCCGAGATGATCCGCAAAGAGATCCCCGAGAACGATCCGGCATACGAAGCAACACTCGAAGCGTCGATCGAGCGATTCCGGATCGAGACCGATGGGCAGAGGCAGCAGGTACTCGATGCGGGTGGTCTATACGTGCTTGGCACCGAGAGGCACGACTCCCGGCGTATCGACAACCAGTTGCGAGGTCGCTCCGGCAGGCAGGGCGATCCGGGGGAGTCCCGCTTCTATCTGTCGCTCGAGGACGATCTCATGCGTCGGTTCGCCAACGAGAGAGTGGCGTCGATCATGGAGCGACTGCGGATACCGCCTGACGTTCCCATCGAGCACAAGATGGTGACGAAGGCGATCGAGCGCGCACAGACTCAGGTTGAGTCGCAGAACTTCGAGATCCGCAAGAACGTGCTCAAGTACGACGAGGTGATGAACACCCAGCGCCAGATCATCTACAAGTGGCGGAACCAGATTCTTGATGGAGAAGACACCGATGAGTTGCTCGCCGAATGGCGTGGCGAAGTCATCGAGTTCGAAATCGAGCAGATGACATCGGGCGTCGATCCCGCCGAGTGGGACTGGGTCGACTTGGACGTCCGGATGAAGGCGATCTACGAGACGACGGTCAGCGAAGCATCGTTCGGCGACACCGAACTCCTCACGCCCGACGAAGTTGTGGACGCCTACGTGGTGGACGCCGATGCCGCTTACGTGACACGAGAAGCGCAGTTCGGCGCCGACGTCATGCGTCAGCTCGAGCGCACCGTCACTTTGTCGGTCATCGACAACAAGTGGCGGGAGCATCTCGCCGAGATGGACTACCTCCGATCGGGTATCGGTCTGCGGGCGATGGGACAGAAGGATCCACTCGTCGAGTACCAACGCGAGGGATTCAACTACTTCGAGGAGCTGGTCGACGCGGTGAAGCACGACTCCATCCGCTACATGTTCCACGTCGACGTGGTGCAGAAGCAGGAAGCTCCCAAGGTACAAGTCACCACGTCGTCGGCGAAGTCTGTTCAGCAGCTCAAGAAGAAACAGGTCGTTCGCACCGGTGAGAAGGTGGGGCGCAACGCTCCCTGCCCGTGCGGATCTGGGAAGAAGTACAAGCGCTGTCACGGCGCCGTTGGGGCTGAGCCACTGGCGTAGGCACACGGTATGCTCGACTCCATGGAACTCAAGAGCACCGTGGTCAAAGCCGCAGACATCGCGAATCCCCTGCTGTCCTCTCCGGGCGGCCCACTTGAGGGCATGGCGATGGCGTCGTCGTTCGAACCTTCGCTGATGCCGCGCACATCGATGCAACAGGGGATCATGATGGGTCTTGCCGGCCTCACGGCCCGCAGCCTCGTCGCAATTGCCGAACAGGGGACCCGACGGGTCACGCCTACGTCCGCAGGACTCTCAATGAAGCTCGCGATCCGCGGCGCTATCGGTGCTGCCGGTGCAGGCCTGGCGATGATCCCGCAGCGACCGGGGGAGTCGCTCTGGCGGTCCGGCGCTCGGAGCAGTGGCCAGTTGCTCAGTGCCGCAGCGATCTCCGGGGCGTTGTTCGACTCCACAGATTCGATCGCTGAGAAGACCCGCAAGGGATCGGTGCTCCGACCCGTTCTCTCGTCGGCGGCCGTCACGGCGGGGATGGTGGCCCTGGCCGGGAAGAATCTCAAGGAGCGCAAGCAGGTCATCAAGCGATGGCCCGTCGAGCAGAAGAACGAGCTCCCTATGGCGCTCGGTGTTGGCTGGGCCACATATGCGGCCGGGGCAGGTCTCGGCAAAGGGTTTATCTCTTCACGCAACGGCCTTGTGCGTTTCCTCGGACCGGGACCCGCCAAGCGAGTCATCGGCGGCGTCGCCAACGCTGCAATATGGGCAGGCGGTGCCGTCACTCTCTACAACGTCGGGATCGGGTACATCGGTCGATCGAACGAGAAGGTCGAACCGGCGTATGCGATGCCCCCACTGTCGCCACTGGTCTCCGGCAGCGAAGAGAGCACCTCGCCGTTCGTGGATCTCGGCCTGCAGGGACGGCGCTTCGTAACCGATGTCGTGTCAGCCGAGCTGATCGGGGGAGTTCTCGGAGAACCGGCCAAGGAGACACCGATCCGCGTCTTCATCGGATACAACTCCGAACCCATGTATTCGATGGGTCGAACAGAGATGGCGATGGCCGAGTTGGAACGCACGGGAGCATTCGATCGGGCCAACCTCCTCCTCGTCTCACCGACCGGTACCGGGTGGGTCGACCAGACCATGATCGAGAGCGCAGAGTTCCTCGCCAAAGGTGACATCGCGACGTGCCTCATCCAGTATGGGCGGTTCCCGTCGTTCCTGTCTGTCCAGAAGGTGGCCCTCGGTCGTCACCAGTTCCGGGCTCTGCTCTGGAGCGTGCGTCAGCGCCTCGCCGAACGGCCGCCGGAGAAGAGGCCGCGAGTCTTCGTCTTCGGGGAGAGCCTCGGTGCATGGGCGAGTTCAGACGTTCTCATGTTTCAGGGGATCGACGGCTTCGATCACTACGGGATCGACAAGGCTCTGTGGGTCGGTCTCCCCGGTCTGGCGAAGTGGTCCCGTAACGGCATGGCCGGAGGTCGATCGAACCTCGTGCCGGAAGGTTCCGTCGGTGTATTCGACAACCCGGGTGAGATCGAAGAGTTGAGTGTCGAGCAGCAGGGCAAGCTCCGAGCGACGATCCTCAGCCACGACAACGATCCGATCGCGGTCCTCTCAACCGATCTCATGGTCCGGAAACCGGAGTGGCTCGATGGCACACCGGGCAGGGGAGTCCCGGAAGATATGGACTACACGCCCATGACGACCTTCCTCCAGGTCGCGATCGATGCGATGAACGCCATGGTCACCGTGCCGGGTCACTTCGGATCGTTCGGTCACGACTATCGGGCCGATATGGCGCGGATGGTCCGAGGCGCCTATGGCTTCACGGACATCACCGACGAGCAGATCGAGATGATCGAGCAACAGCTCATCACGCTCGAACTCGAGAGAGCAGAGCGAATCAAGGCATCGAGGGCTGAGGACGCGCCGGCTGCGCCGCAGTACCGGGGAACCACCTATGTCGACGAGCAGACCGGGGTGCTCCGCACCGGAGCGGGGGTTCCGCTCCAGACAACCCGGACATCCGGGGCGCAGTGGTTCAAGCAGTTCCACGGCACGGATGCTGGATTCCAGGAAGTGCAGTGACCCGCTGACGGGTACGCTCATCCCACCATGGAACCGAACGACCTCCGCATACTGCTGAACGACCTGCGCTCTCGCCTCGACGATGCCCGGAGGTTCCTTTGACCTCGCCGGCAAGGAACAGGAACTCGTTGAACTGAGGGAGAAGGCATCGGCGCCCGGTCTGTGGGATAACCAAGATCGCGCGCTCGAAGTGACCCGAACGCTCGCCGGACACGAACGCACGATCGAGCAGGTCGCGACGCTGGATGAAGCGCTCGATGACGCAGAGGTGCTGATCGAACTCGCCGTCGAAGAAGACGATGCTTCGGGCCTCGATGACGCGTTGACGGAGATTCGTGAAACCGAGGCGATACTCAGCCGTCTCGAGCGCGAGACGCTCTTCTTCGGACCACACGACGATTCGACGGCGATCATGTCTGTCCATGCCGGTGCCGGCGGCGTCGATGCCCAGGACTGGGCGGAGATGCTGTTTCGCATGTACCTGCGATACCTCGAGCGAACAGAACTCACCTTCGAGGTGGACGAGTACCAGGTTGGTGAGGAGGCGGGCATCAAGTCGGCCACGATCACCGTCAAAGGCGACCATGCGTATGGAATCCTGGAGAGCGAACGCGGTGTGCATCGGTTGGTGCGGATCAGCCCATTCGACTCGAACGCCAGACGTCACACGGCATTCGCCGGTGTCGACGTCATCCCCGAAGTCGATGTGAAAGAGGTAGAGATCAATCCGGAGGATCTCCGGGTTGACACCTTCCGGGCGTCGGGTGCCGGGGGGCAGCACATCAACAAGACCGATTCGGCGGTCCGGCTGACACACTTGCCCACCGGTGTCGTGGTCAGTTGCCAGGCCGAGCGGTCCCAGACTCAGAACCGGGTCCGGGCCATGCATCTCCTCGCCGCACGCCTGGCCGAGCGGGCCCGTCTCGAGCAGCAGCAAGAGGTCGACGCGATCCGTGGTGACCAGACCGAGGCCGGTTGGGGACGCCAGATCCGGTCCTAC
>JBLWQS010000110.1:0-5699 GCA_048452705.1 Acidimicrobiia bacterium | reverse complement strand
CCACCAGGAGACCGATGAGGGCCACACCGATGGCGCCGGCGATGCCGACGTTTCGGATCGTGCTTTTCCTGGCGTCCGCCTTGCGCTTGTCTTCGGCTTCTTGACGGCGCTGATCACGCCGCTGTTTGTTCGATGATCGTGCCATGCCAGTCGACAACCCATGGATCCCCGGTTGGATTCCCGCAAGCCTGATCGGCGATCAGCCCCTAGGCTCAGCGTATGGAGTCAACCATCCGACTCGTGAACGGCGTCGAACTCGCGGTGACTGAAGAGGGCACCGGGGATCCGGTCGTCTTCATCCACGGTTTCCCGGAGCTCTCGTACTCGTGGCGGTACCAGATACCTGCGCTCGCCGGTGCCGGGTTCCGGGCCATCGCGTACGACCAGCGGGGGTACGGAGGTTCGTCCAAGCCGGAGACCGTCGAGGCGTACGGGTTGACCAATCTGGTCGCCGACGCGATCGGCCTCCTCGACGTGCTCGAGGTAGAGCGGGCAACTCTGGTTGGTCACGACTGGGGGAGCATCGTCGTCTGGACTGCGGCGCTCATGCATCCGGACCGTGTGGAGAACGTCGTGAGTCTGAACGTGCCGTACCGGGGTTGGTGCGCCGGTTTCCCGACTATCGAGTACATGAAGGAGCACCTCGCCGATCGATTCGGCTACGTGATCACGTTCCAAGAAGAGGGCGTCACCGAGTCGGTATTCGCAGCCGACCCTCACACATGGCTACGGACGATCTTCTCCGGCATCGCAGCGGACAAAGACTTCATGGGCGATGAGGAGTTCGCCGTCTACCGGAACGCATTCGTCGACGGAGGCCTGTTCGGACCACTGGGACCGTATCGGAACATCGACGCGAACGCCGTCGCCACCGAGCACCTCGCCAACGCTCCGATCACACAACCGACTCTGATGATCACCGCCGACAGGGATCCGATCCTCCCCCCGTCGCTGGCCGAAGGCATGGAGCGCTGGATCGCTGACCTGACCGTCGTAGGCATCGAGCACAGTGGGCACTGGACTCAGCAGGAACACCCGGATCACGTCAACGCAGCACTGATCGAATTCCTTCGAGGGGATGCGGTCACACCGTGAAACGCATCCGTGACTGGTTGACCACCATCCCGACCGTTGCGGCATTCGGCCTCGCACTCGGCGTTTTTCACTTGATAGCCCTGGCCGCACTGCCGTTTGGCAAGCGCCCCTTCGAGAAAGTGATGGCCGCACTTCAGCGCACCCTCATCTCCGTGTTCGCCATCTCCGGGGTTCGCGTCGATACAAGGGGCCGGGACGGATTCGCTCAGGCCGGCGGTTACATCTTCGTATCGAACCACCAGTCGATGTTTGACGTGCCGATCTTCGGAGGGCTTCTCGGGCGCAACTACCCGAAGTACGTCGCGAAACGCGAGCTCGCAAAGGGGATCCCGAGCATCTCGCTCAATCTCCGTCACGGAGGCAATGCCCTCATCGATCGGGGCGATCGCGATGGGGCTATGGACGCGATCCGGGAGATGGCGTCCGAAGCCGAGCGGCGGAACGTGTCGATTGTGATCTTCCCCGAAGGGACCAGAGCCCGCATCGGAGAACTCGGCTCGTTCCGGGCAGGCGGATTGACGGCGATCATGGAGGCCGCTCCGAACCTGGAGATCATCCCGACGGCGATCGACGGTTCGTGGCGGGTGTTCCAGCGGAACATGTTCCCGGTCCCGTACGGCGCCGCCGTTCATGTGCGTTTCGGTGAGCCGATCGAACGGGTTCGCGGTGAGTCTTCGGTCGAGGTTCTGGAGCGCTGTCGCGTTTGGATCGAGGGAACGATCGACGAGTGGAGATCCGAGGACGGTTCTGCCTGATACGCTGCGGGCATGGAAGAAGAACGCATCGGCCTGTTCATTGACTACGAGAACCTCGCGATCGGCGCACGGGAGGACCTCGGCATCCAATTCGACTTCAAACCCGTCGCAGACGCTCTTGCAGAGCGAGGCCGGGTAGTTGTTCGGCGCGCCTACGCCGACTGGACCTTCTTCGACAAGGACCGTCGGATGCTCACCGACAATCAGATCGAGCTGATCGAGATCTCGCAACGCAGGGGAGCGGTCCGCAAGAACGCAGCCGACATCAAGATGGCCGTCGACGCTGTCGAGCTCGCCTTCGAGCGGGACTACATCACGATGTTCGTCCTCTGCACCGGCGACTCTGACTTCACGCCGCTCGTCCACAAGCTGCGTGAACTGAACCGCAGGGTCATCGGCGTGGGGTTGAAGGACTCGACGTCGAAGCTGCTTCCCGCGGCCTGCGACGAGTTCCTCTTCTACGAGAAGCTGTCCGGTGTCGACGTTCCGGACCGCGCCCCGAAGAAGAAGGAGGATCGCAAGGCGGAAAAGGCGCCTGTGCCATCTGCTGAATCACCGGACGCGTTGCTCGTGCCGACGCTCGCCGGTCTCATCCGGGCGGGAAACGGGGACGTCAGGGCGTCGAGCCTCAAGCGGTCGTTGCTCAGAAAGGACTCCACGTTCACCGAGACGGACTACGGATTCCGTGCATTCGGTGAGCTGATGCGCAACCTCGCCGACCGGGGTGTCGTCGAACTCGATCACGAGGGGTCTCAGGGCGATCCGGTCGTGCGGTTCCCGAAGTCGGGTAGGGGAGAGGAAGCCGGCTTTGGCCTCCTGCACGACGCCGTGCGTGACCTTGGCAAGGGCGGGACAACGGTCGCTTTGTCCGGTCTCAAGAACGAGCTGCGAAAACGAGACAGCGGTTTCTCGGAGAAGAAGCTCGGCTACTCGGGCTTCCTCCAGTTCGTGAAGGCAGCCGCAGCGAGCGGTTCCATCGATCTGCTCTGGGATGACGAGACGGGCGACTACGTGCTGTCGGCCTCGTAGCAGCGACGCCTAGAACTCAGCGTTGCGCGGTGACCGTGGGAACGGGATGACCTCACGGATGTTCTGCATGCCGGTGGTGAACTGAACCACACGCTCGAGGCCGAGGCCGAAGCCGGCGTGCGGGACGCTTCCGAAACGGCGCAGGTCGAGATACCACCAGTAGTGGTCTTCGTCCATCCCCTTGATGCGCATGCTGTCGGCGAGTACATCCAGTCGCTCCTCGCGCTGACTCCCACCAATGATCTCGCCGATCTGTGGCACGAGCACGTCCATCGCTGCGACGGTCTTGCCATCGTCGTTGCGCCGCATGTAGAACGCCTTGAAGTCGAACGGGAAGTCGGTGACGATCACGGGCTTCTTGATCACCTGTTCGGTGAGATACCGCTCGTGTTCCGATTGCAGATCGTCCCCCCACGCCACCGGGAACTCGAACGAATCATCTGCCTTTTCGAGGAGATCGATCGCCTGCGTGTACGTGATGCGCTCGAAGTCGCTCTCGGCAACACCGGTGAGCGTATCGAGAAGGCCCTTGTCGACCCACTGATTGAAGAGTTCGATGTCGGTCATGTTGTGGTCGAGGACGTATCGGATGAGGTACTTGACGTAGTCCTCGGCGAGGTCGGCGTTGTCGTTGAGATCGGCGAATGCCATCTCCGGTTCGATCATCCAGAACTCGGCGAGGTGTCGCCGCGTGTTGGAGTTCTCCGCCCGAAACGTCGGGCCGAACGTGTAGACCCGATCGAGAGCGAGCGCATACGTCTCGGCGTTGAGTTGGCCGCTCACGGTGAGGAACGTTGGCGCAGCGAAGAAATCCTGGGTGTAGTCGACGGTGCCGTCATCGTTACGAGGGGGTGAGGCAGGATCGAGGGTGGTGACCCGGAACATCTCACCCGCTCCCTCTGCATCGCTGGTCGTGATGATCGGGGTGTGGAGATAGAGGAACCCACGGTCCTGGTAGAAGCGGTGCGTTGCATACGACAGGGAGTTGCGGACCCTGGCGACCGCGCTGATCGTGTTGGTCCGGGCCCTCAGGTGGGCGATCTCACGAAGGCGTTCGAACGAGACGCGCTTCTTCTGGAGGGGGTAGGTCTCCGGATCGGCGAGCCCGAACGGTTCGACCTCGGTCGCCTTGATCTCGACACGCTGACCTTTGGCGGGGGATTCGGTGAGGGTGCCGGTAACGCGAACGGCGCTCCCGATGCTGAGCCGGAGAACGTCGGTCTCGTAATTGGGGAGGTCTCCGTCGGCGATGATCTGGAGGCCGGTGAGGATCGATCCGTCGTTGAGTTCGATGAACGAGAAACCGCCCTTCGAATCCCGGCGGGTCCGAACCCATCCGGCCACGGTCACCTCGGCGCCGTAGTCCTCGCGCTCGAGCACGTCTTTGATCAATACCCGTTCCATGTACAACTCCTTAACGAATCGGGACGATAGCCCCCGTCGGGCCGTGTGACCTCCGCTGGGGTCGGATCCCTACCGCGACGAACCGTTGTGTCTCAGACCACCCGTGGTGTGGTCGTAGGCACAAACGATCGTCCACATCGGAAATACCTTTTGCTTTCAAGGGTTTCAGTGAATTACACTTGTGTAAGACACGGAGGAAGTTCATGGCGGTAGCAGTTAGAGAATCGATGGTCACCGACGTTGATCGGGTCACGGCGGCAACGCTCGACGTGTACACAAGACGCCGCGACCTGGCCACAGAGATGCCGCTCGCGGAACTTCTGTCCGTGCCTTCCGACCTCGGCGCACTCCGGGCAGTGGTCGGTGCCACCGACCGGACCGTGGAGATCGTTCTCGACGCAGAAGTCGAAGCGGCGGCAGTCGCCCCGTCCACCTGGGCGCTTGCGGCGAAAGGCTTCCGGCCGATCGTGCTCGTGGCGCTCGACCGGGTCGGTGAGGCTCACGACGGCCTGCGGGGGACCCCGTGCCAGCTCCAGCCCTGGTGGTCGAGCGGGGACGAGATCGTCTTCGGGGCGTTCGAGACGACCTGATGACATCGCCGTCGCTTCCGGCGAGGCCCTAACCTCAGCGTCATGCCGGTTCCCCTCTATACCCAGACCGTCATCGCCCTGGTGTGGGATTTCGATCGCACCCTCATCCCGGGGAACATGCAGGACCCCATTTTCGATGCCTACGACGTGGACCCGGACGCCTTCTGGGGCGAGGTCGACGGGCTCGTCGAGTACTACCAGCGACAGGGTGTGCGCATCCAACGCGACATCGCCTACCTCGGCCATCTCCTCACGTACGTAAGAGACGGAGTCTTCAAAGGCCTGACGAACGAGCGCTTGCACGAACTCGGGGATGCTCTGGTCGCCGCACCCGGCATGCCAGATTTCCTCGAAGAGTCCCGCCGGCACGTTGCCGACATCCCCGAGTTCGCCGATGAGGGGATCTCGGTCGAGCACTACGTCGTCTCAACCGGGATTCTCCCGATGATCGAAGGCAGCGTCTTCGCAGATCACGTTGACGGCATCTGGGCCAACACGCTCATCGAGTCACCGGCGCCGCCCGGTTACCTCAACCAACTCCCCGTTGCTTCCGCTCCCGCACCGGTGGCCCACCTCGGGTACACGATCGACAACACCGCCAAGACCAGGGCACTGTTCGAGATCAACAAGGGTGTCAACCGGAACGAAGATGTCGACGTCAACTCCCGAGTCGGAGAAGAGGAACGCCGCGTGCCGCTGCGGCACATGATCTATATCGCCGATGGCCCCTCCGACGTACCGTGCTTCTCCATCCTCAATCAGAACGGTGGCAAGACGCTGGGTGTGTACACGCTGGATCCGGTTGACAACCATCGCCGGGTGAAAC
>JBLWQS010000109.1:0-5701 GCA_048452705.1 Acidimicrobiia bacterium | reverse complement strand
ATGTGACGACAGCGGCGTCCGTCCAGGATGCGGTAAACGACGCAAATGACGGCATCAGCCAGCTCAACTTGTTCGGGGTCTACGTTCCCGCCATCCTGATCCTGCTGGGCGCCATCGGCATCATCGGCGGCATCTACTACGTCTTCGTGATGAAGGAGCCGGAAGACGAGGCAGTAGCCGCGTAACCGACACGATTGACAACCCAGAGGTCCTTGGCCTCTCAGAATCGCCTCCGCCTCCGGGTGGGGGCGATTCTGCGTTTCGGCTCTCGTGCAAAGCGGCGGCTCGGAGCAGATCGATCCAGTGCAGCCGGCTACGACAGATCTTCGGCGGCGACCTTCGTTCTCGGATCCGCCTTGAGCACGGTGATGAAAACGAAGTAGAGCAGCGGTATCGAGAGGAAGAGCAAGAGGCTGAGCCACGGGACCCACGTCGCCACGAGCATGGCGATCGCATACACCACGAGTGGTGCCGCAGCCGTACCCGCTGCTAACCGCCGAACTTGCTTGCTCGACTCCTGCCAGAGCAACCCCGGATGTCGGTAGAGGTACGAGTCAAGAGCGATGCGGAACAGGGTTACCGCGATAAGCACGAGGCCATACAAGTGGAGAGCGACGGGCTCGGTCTGATACTCGCCCAACACCGCAGCGGCAAACGGAACGAGCGCCACCGACATGAGGAAGACGAGATTGAGCCAGATCGTGTTCCTATCGGCATATCGAACCTGGGCGAATGACGAACGATGCCCCACCCAGTACATGCCGACGAGCAGGAAACTGATGATGAACGCCACGAAGGTCGGCTGGATCTCGGCCAGCGATTCGCCCAGCGACTGTCCAGACCCGAGCTCGGGAACCTTGAGCTCGAGCACGAGAATCGTGATGATGATGGCGAAGACACCGTCGGTGAAGGTCAGCAGCCGGTCGGGGTTCGCGTTCCGCTGCTCCCTGGCGTCGAATCCTGCTTGAGTACTCTCGGACACGGGCCCATCCTATGCCCTTGCCTCTCGGGTGACCATGTTGAGTTGAGACAAGCCACACTCCTCTTGTGATCCGGGGCTGGATCAGTCGAAAAACACCTCGCATCGTCCATCCGGTATCGTTGACATCCGTCACAACCATGGAGCAGCGCATGAGACCGAGCTGGGATGACTACTTCCTCGACCTCGTTGATCAGGTGGCATCCCGAGCCACATGCGACCGGGGCAAGAGCGGATGCGTCGTCGTTCGGGACAAGCGCATCATCTGCACAGGCTACGTCGGGTCGCCTTCCGGCATGCCCCACTGCGACGAGGTCGGCCACGACCTGAAGAGGGTCATGGATGACGACGGAAATGTCCGGCAGCACTGCGTTCGGACCGTCCACGCAGAGCAGAATGCCATCGTCCAGGCCGCCCGCTACGGCCTTCCGCTCGACGGCACGACGATCTACTGCTCAATGGAACCGTGCCGGGTCTGCGCCATGCTCATCGCCAGTAGCGGCATTGCCCGAGTTGTTGCTCGCCGCCGATATCACGCCGGTGGAGACACTCCCGACATCCTGGCGTCCACAGGCGTTGAACTCGAGATCATGGAAGACGTCGTGGAAGGATACGAGGGACAGTAGAAGCCCGTGTCCCGTGCTCAGATGCGCACGATGGGAACAATCGACCTCGAGCCGGTGTCGCCTGATCAATGCGATGACAGAGCTTCGACGGCCTGGAGCACATCCCGACGGTCGGCGGGACTCGCGATGGCCCAGCGCTGTTCGTCATCATCGAGGTCCATCAGGAAGCCATATCTTGAGCGCACGGTGCGCTCCCATCCGGCGATGTCGACCGGTCGGGTGAGATACCCGATCTGCTCGGCCGCGAACACCGATGCGTCTCGCTCTGAGATGACATCGGAAGGATCGATCGGACCAGTGCCGAGATGCTCGTCGACGATATCGAAGAAGCTCTTCATTACCCACAGGCGCCGGACCAAAGGCCCATCAAATGGCTGATTTGCGCACCACGCGAGATCGTAGAGGTCACGGGCGAGGCTGGTCCGGCGGTAACGGGAGAGCTTCTCGCCCATAACTTCTTCGAGGCGCATTGCGGGAATCTCGGGCAGGTCGATGTCGTAGCGGTTGTGGATAGGGAGCGGAACCATCTCGATGACATCGGGAGGGAGCCAGAGGCCCCGCGTGGACAGATCGATCTTCGCTGGGAGGCTTGGCGAACCGAAAGGAGTGGTTACCCGGAGGCCTGCTCGTCGACCACCCTCGCGTCCCTCCAGGCGGAACGAGAACCCGTCGATCTCGGCACCGTCGATGGTTTCGAGAACGAGCGCCGCCGTGGTGTCATCCCCGCAGGCGAAATCCAGGTCGGTGGAGAAGCGCCCGGCATTGCCAGCTCGGAACTTACGCAGTGCCGTGCCTCCCTTGAGAACAACATCGAGGTCGAAAACACCCTCGCGATGCAACAACACCAACACGTGATCTTGAGCGACATCGAGCAGCGCCGGATCTCTACCTCCCGACCTCCCCTGGTAGTGGCGGGAGAGGTAACCCTCGGTGATCCTCATCGGGTTGCCTTGATCGACCAGGAAGTTGGGAAGATGTGATCGGCGACCTCGAAACGGCGCTCGTATCTCGACGGTCGAGACCTCGGCCCGAGATGGAACGGTCCTCTCCCCTCCGGTGCAGAGACGAACAAGTCATCGGCGACCCGGCCCGCACCTCCCATGAACAGCAAATAGCTAGTCCTCGCCCACCCACTACGGGGTTGCTCGGCGAGCTCCGACCGGAGAGCGTCAACCGATATCCGCCGGGTGGCATCGGCAATCCACTCGCTCACGTTCGGCCAGTCACGATACCGGTCGGGTCGCGCTCCCATGAAGGCCAACAGTGTGGCCACCGACCAGATAGGGAGCCCGTCAACGTCGACGGTCGGGGACATCGGCACCCACCGGACCACCCTGAACCCATCGAGCGACTTCGGCAGCCTCTCCCCCGGCGACAAGCCAATCACGTGCGGTTCAGGTGACCTTGAAGCAAGACCATGAATCCACGCAGCCGATTCTGCCGCAACCGCGACGGGGAGTGGCCGCGTCTCAAGGCGCGCCCGCAACTCGATGAACGGATCGCCGGCACCAATGGCGCCTGCACGAGCCGCCGGCGCGAATTCCCACACGCCGGTAGTCCGGAGCGGAAGTAGCCACCCACGTTCCCTGAGGAGCCGTGCGGCGGCAGAGCCGGAGAGCTCCGTGCCAGTCTTGGCAGCCAGATCATCAAGCTGGTCCAGGGTGACAAGCACAGATTGCTCGAGCTCAAGTGCTTCCAGGATCGGTGCAACCGATCGCGGCACGCTCCGGTGAGATGTGACCACCTCGACACCTCTTTGTCGATACAATGCTATCTTAGCGTCATATCGGCCTGTAGGGGGTGCTACTTGACAATACGGACCGTCGATTGTCAAGCCAAGGGACCGGGTCTCTGCGACCAGCACGTCTCCGCTGTGGCCGATCGATCTGGATTCTGCCTCATCCGCCATCCCTGATCCGGTCCGGCGAGTTTCGCTGAACGTGGTATTCAACATCGACGGCGTCTCCTACCGACTCCGAGCCCGCCAAGCCGCCAACCGAACCCGACGAAGCGAGAATGAGACGGCCCACGACATTCGACTTCTACGGTCACCTATTCCCCGACGAATCCGACAAGCTCGCCGACGCATTCGACGCACAATGGGAGTCCGCAGCGAACGACAGTTCGAGGCAAAGCGGACCACAACGTCCAGTAGGTCGCCAGGGTTGGAACATGAGAAACCCGACAGCCCTTGCTACACAGGGATGTCGGGTGGCTCCGGGGGTGGGACTCGAACCCACGACAAACGGATTAACAGTCCGCTGCTCTGCCAAACTGAGCTACCCCGGAAGGTGTTCGTCGATCCGACGAACGGCGCGCAGGATACCAGGGGGCATCTTCAACTCCCTGGCCGGACCTTGAGGACACGGGATGTGGGAGAATCCTCACTATGAAGTTCAGAACAGGTCTCATCGTCGGTCTTGGTGTCGGGTTCGTTCTCGGATCGAAGGCCGGGCGTGAGCGGTATGACCAAATGAAATCGGCCCTCGACTCTGTGCGTAGCAACGAGACAATGCAGCGGGCCACGGCCGTCGCAGATCGCTCAACCGTGAAGGTCCGGCGTGCCGCCGGCAGCGGCCTCGTCACCGCCAGTGAGAAGATCAAAGAGCGCGCCGACAGCAACGGTTCAGGAACTACGACGTAGGCCGCGGCCCTCAGGTCGGGTGAGGTCTAGTCGACGGACTCCCCAATCGGGCACGTCCGGTCTATCTCCGGAATCATTCGATAGTTTCCGATAGATGCTTGCCGTCACCGTTCTATCAGGGTGGTGCGTGGATGGGTGGTCGGAGGAATCGTCGGCGTTGGGGTGGCGATGAGGGGTCGATCGTGAACCCGCGGCCATGGATGACGACGTGATGATGGAACCAGCACAGGGTGGTCAGGTTTTCGGCGTCCGTTGCGCCGCCTTGGGACCAGGGGTTGATGTGATGCGGCTGCAGTCGGTAGCGGCTGACGCAGCCTTCGATGGTGCAGACGCCGCCGTCGCGGGCGAGGACGAACCGTCTGAGTCTCGGTGGGATGGTGCGACTGCGACGTCCCATGCCCAGAGGGGTGCCGTCTTCGGCTCGTCCGGTGACTTCGATGACGCCGTCACACAGGATCGCCTCAACGGTGTCGAGTCCGACTCGGGGTCCGGCTTCGACCGTGACACCCGCCTCACCGTTCGTAGCCGTGGCATGGGTGGCGTCCATGAACACCGTCAACAGCGGTGTGGCGGATCCGATGCTGGCGCCGTCACTGCCTGCGAGCGAGTCGAGGCTCATCGCCCACAACGCATCAGCCCACCTTGTTGTGCGGGATCCGTCTCCGGGTGCGGAGAGTGGGAGTTGGTCGGCTTTGCGATCCAGTGCTTCGACAAAGAGGCGGCCCGCGACACCGGGAAGTTGTCCGTGGACCCTCCATGACGATTCGTCGAGGTTCGGCTGGGCCACCATGTAGCGGAGTTCGAAGGCCTCCCGCTCGATGTCGCGGGTCATGCGATGCCGGTTCGACCTGAGACGCCGAATCGCCGCAACGTCATACGCCGACATCTCTTCGACGATCGAGGTGTCTTCTGACGGGATGGCGATTCTGGCCACCGCGACCGTGCGGTCGAAACTGATCGTTCCGTCTTTGGTCGCTGTTTCGACGGTGGGGAGTGCTTCGAGACGCCTTGCGGTTGAGACGAGGGTCTTGGCGGTCTCGGGTGCAACATCGAGCCTGGCCGTCACCCACTCCGCCATCGACCTGCTGCCGTCAGCGAGTGGTACTTGGCGGCGGTCTGCTTCGCGGATCAGGACCATCTGTGACCGTCGGACCCTGGCGATCGTTGCTTCACCCGCAGCGAGCGATTGTTCGATCGTATCCATCGTCAAGGTGGTCGTGTCCATACGAACAACGTATCAACCGGGTGGGACACAAAACGGTCAGAAACACCATGTTTCAAAAGAAATCTCGAAAGAATACTGGGAGACAGATGCCCCCCTGCTCCGCTGCGCTCCGCGTCCCCCCGCCCTACGGCCGAGGGGACATGAAGGCCATGGCTCGAAGGCTTCGATCGGAGCTGTTTGACCCCCTCCGTCAGCTCCTTCGTCGCTGACACCTCCCCCTAATCCTC
>JBLWQS010000108.1:0-5721 GCA_048452705.1 Acidimicrobiia bacterium | reverse complement strand
ACTCGTCGAGTTCGCAAATGGACACCTGCTGCTCATGGGTGCGTTCGTCAGCCCCGAAGCCGCGTTCGTCGGAACAACGCTCGCCGAACTCCGCAAAGCTGTCGATGGTTGGAACTGGCTGGTCGTCGCAGTCATCCGTCACGGTGAGACGATGATCGCACGCGGCTCAACGATGCTCGAACCTCACGACCACGTTCTCCTGATGGCCCGAGCGGACAAGACTGCCGAGGCTTACAAGTTGCTCGGGATCACGGATCGGGCCGCTGAAAAGGTCATCATCCTCGGCGGAACCCGCCTTGCACGGGTAACGGCAGAGCTCCTTGCCGACAACGGCATCTCCACAACGCTGATCGACGAGGACCGCGACCGATGCCAGTCGATCGCCGAGAGCCTTCCAAGAGTCGTGACCGTGTGCGGTAACCCGACCGATCCCAAGGTTCTCATCTCAGAAGGGGTGGGCTCCGCCGATTCTGTCATCGCCCTCAGCGGTTGGGACGGAGAGAATCTTCTCGGCTGCCTGCTCGCCAAAGAGCTGGGCGCCGGTGAGGTCATCGCGCGATTCACCAATACCGAACTGGTCGGGATCCTCGGCGGGGCGGGTCTCGACGCGACGGTGAGTTCCCGGCTGTCCGCTGCCAACGAGATCCTTCGGTTTGTCAGACGCGGTGTGATCTACTCGGTGGCGACCTTCTCCGACTCGGATGCCGAGGCTATCGAACTCGCGGTCGGGCCGAAGAGTCCCGCGATCGGCAAGTCACTCAATGACCTCGACCCGCCGGCGTCACTGATCATCGGGGGGATCCAGCGTGGCGACAGGGCTTTTGTGCCGCGAGGCAGCACTGTGATCGAGGAAGGCGACCACTTGATCGTCATCGCGCTTCCGGAGGCGATCGCCGCCGCCGAGAGCCTGTCGGGCTGATCGGCGATGTCCTGGCGGAACCTCCTCCACGTTGCCGGAGCCGTCGTTGGAGCGACTGGCGTGTCCATGCTCTTCGCTGCCCTGGTCTCCCTCATGTACCAGGAGTGGTCGACGGCGGGTTGGATCGCCCTGTCGGCACTCATCACGACGATCAGCGGCCTGGTGCTGTGGAGGTGGTTCGACCGGCCAGGAGAGCTGAGCACGCGTGAGGGATTCGCCGCCGTGGCACTTGCCTGGATCGCGATCGGGCTCTTCGGCTCCCTCCCCTACTTATTGACGGGATCGATCACGAATGTGACCGACGCTGTGTTCGAGACCGTGGCCGGGTTCACGACCACCGGCTCTTCGGTGATCCCCGACCCCGGAGCGCTCCCCCACGGGATCCTGTTCTGGCGCTCGTTCACTCAGTGGATCGGCGGCATGGGAATTATCGTTCTGTCGATTGCGATCCTCCCGCTCCTTGGCATGGGTGCAGTTCAGTTGGCTCGCGCCGAATCCCCCGGGCCGACGCCTGATCGGTTGACACCTCGGTTCAAGGAGACCGCCAAGCGCCTCTGGATCGTGTACTTCGCGTTGACGGGTGCCCAGATTCTTCTGCTCTGGGTCGGAGAAATGACCCTTTTCGAAGCCGTTAACCATGCGTTCACGACCCTCTCCACCGGCGGTTACAGCACGAACGCCGGCTCACTCGGAGCATTCTCCGCGTACTCGCAATGGGTCGTGATCGTCTTCATGATCCTCGCCGGAACGTCATTCGCCGTCCACTACCGGGCCATCCGGAAGCCGGGTGTCTACTGGAGGACCGCCGAGGTCCGGGTATATCTCGGGGTGATGGGTGCGGCTGCAGCCGTGATGGCGATCGGGACGTGGGGCGGCCCCGTCCACGAAGTCATACGAGACGCGGTGTTCGCGGCAGCGACGCTCATAACAACAACCGGGTACGGCACAGCGGACTTCGGGCTGTGGAAACCGGCGCTCCAGATCATGATCGTCGGTCTCATGTTCATCGGCGGCATGGCAGGCTCGACATCCGGATCGATCAAGATCTACCGCCACGAGATTCTCTTCGAGTCGTCAAGGTCGGATGTTCGTCGCCTGATCCATCCCCGCGGCGTCTTCGTAACGCGCATCGGCAAGACCCCCGTGAAGGACACGGTTGTCGAGGCGGTCCAGACCTTCTTCATGCTCTACATGGTCGCTTTCATGACCGGCTCATTCGCCCTCGCGGTCATCAGTTCCATCTGGGGTCCAGACCTCGACATCATTTCCACCGTGTCGGCCGTGGCGTCGTCGATCGGGAACGTCGGTCCAGGACTCGGATCGGTCGGGCCGACGGAGAACTACCTCGGAGTTGCCGCTCCAGGAAAGTGGTTGCTCGCTGGATTGATGATTGTCGGACGTCTCGAGATACTCCCGATCCTCATCCTCTTCAATCGCGAGAGCTGGCGCCGGTAGGACGATCCGGCCGGCAATTCGGACGGGCAGCCGACCATCAAACCCCACTGGACCCGACCGGTTTTCGTTTTCTGTCCCAGAGCGATGCCAAGATGTGTGCCATGGGAGCGACGACGATGCACAGAGAGCCGGTCTTGATCGGCGGTGGTGAACTTGGGCGATGCCCGACGCGGATCCATCACAGCCGGTTCAACGATGCCGCCCGGTCTACCAGCGCGGTCGTCGAGCATAGGATCACTGAGGGTCGCCGTTGGGAAAAGACCGTGGCGGACCGGATCCTCGAGGGCCACGAATCGTGGACGACACTCACGAACGTTGAAGATCCGTTCGAACGGACGGCGCCCGTCGTCATCCATCCCTCGCTGGGCAGCATCGAGCGGGAGGAAGCCACAGCGCTGTTGCTCCGGGCGGGTGTACCGCTGATCTTCGGTGCCCGGATCTCAGCACCCCACCTCCACTCCGTGGGAGTTCCCGATCTCCTCGTGCGCCTCGACGATGGGTACGCACCCGTTGACGTCAAGCACCACAAGGTGATCGGTCAGAGAGGCATTCCGGCCCGGTTGGCCGCGGTCGACCATCTCAATGACACCGGTGGGGTGTCGCAGATGTTCCGCTCCGAGCGAATCACCGACCTGCTTCAAGCCGCTCACTACTGGACGCTGCTCGACGATCTCGGCTACGCCAACCCACGTCGGCTCGCCGGCATCATCGGTTCAGAACCGGCGGTCACGTGCCTGTGGGTCGTTCTGGATAGCGGAAGCTCACGATTGCTCGATCGGTATCAGACAGCGCTCAACGAGGCGATCGCCGTCGTCGAGTTCGGTCGAGACCAGCCGGAGATGCCGCTGGTACCGGCGATCTGGCGGGGCGAGTGCCGATCATGTCCATGGGCCGGGTTCTGTCGTACAGAACTCGAACGCGTCGACCACGTCTCCCTGCTCCCGGCCATCGGAGCGAATGACACGAGGCAACTCGTCGCCGCCGGCGTCTCGACGACTGCGCGAATGGCCGGTCTGGTTCCCGGCACGTTCGTGGGCGATGTGGAGATCTCCGGTGAAGCGATTCTCCAGGCCAGGGCACGGAGCGCAGGAGAGTTGCTTCGCCGATCGGGTGTCGATGTCACCCTGCCGGATACTGCCGTGGAGATCGATTTCGACGTCGAGACCTACCGGGGGGTGCTCTACCTCGCCGGACTCCTCATCACCGACACGAGAGATTCGAGGTTCGAACCGATAGCCGACTGGACCGGCACCCCGGGAGGAGAACGCCAAGTCCTCGCCGACCTGTTCGCGTTCTTTGATGATGTGGCAACGTCAGACGATGCCGTCGTCTACCACTGGACCGGATACGAACGGACCATCCTCAAGGAAGCCGGAGAGCGACACGGACTGTCGCTGAGATCTGCAGCCTCGGTGGATGACTGGTTCGATCGCTATGCCTGCGATCTGTGGGCTTGGACCAAGCAGCGATTCGTTTCCCCCAACGGCTACTCCCTGAAGGTGATCGCACCGCTGTGCGGCTTCGACTGGCGCGACGACGACCCCGGTGGAGCCCAATCCGAGCTCTGGTACGTGGATCTGCTGCGGGGAAAGGAGAGTCGCCGCTCACGGCTTCTGGAGTACAACGAGGACGACGTCGCCGCGCAGCTCGCCATCCGCCGGTGGGTTCGCGCACGCTGGTAGCCCGCGTATTGGGGCGGAACACCATGCCCGCGGGAGATCGTCCATGGGTGGTGGGCATCGCGCGAGAATATGTACACACGATGGAGCGTTGTCGAAGGCATGGACTCTGTAGAAGAACAACATCTCGCCTGGTTGGCCCGGTCGTTCGGACGCACCGACTACCTCCCACTTACGCCCGCTGACCTCGAGGCCCTCTCCGGCGCGGGGACCTACGTCCAGAAATACCCGGGGACTCACCTGATCAAAGAGGGTGAGGATTCGGTCGCCGCTTTCGTCATCCGCAGCGGTGACGTCGAGTTGTTCAGGAGTCGCAAGACCGGACGACTCGTGGTCGGGCGAGTCGGCCCGGGTGCCGTCATCGGAGACATCGCCATGCTGCGCTCCCAGCCCTACATCTCGAGTGCCAGGGCCGTCACACCGGTGGAGGCGTTCAGGATCGATCGCTCAAAACTCCTCCCCGTCCTCATCGAACACCCAACGATCGCGATGAGGTGGCTCGTTGCCGGCTTGAATCAGCTCGAAGCGACTCAGCGACGTGTGCTTCGACTCATGCGGGGCACCGTCAAGGAGCAAGTCGCCGAGATGGTCCTCGACGAATCGGACCGGTACGGCGAGCTCCACCTTTCGCAGGCGAGCCTCGCCGGACTGTTGGGCTCCAGCCGCCAATCCGTGAACGAAGCCCTCTCCGAGTTGCGGGCAGAGGGAGCGGTAGAGACGGGATATCGGGTGATCACGCTCGCCGATCGAGAAGCGCTTGCCACGGCAGCCGGGCGCTGATCAGCGGGTACGCCACCAGCCGATCCCGATACCAACGACGGTGCCTACGGCAGTGAGGGCGAGTGCCTCAGCGAGTGGACTGGGGAACGCCTCGAACACGGGACCTTCCATCGCACCGATGGCAAGCAGCACAAGGGCGGTGCCGATGGAGAGCGCTGCGCTGATCGCACCGATTCGAAGCACCGAGGCTCGATCCGTAGACGCTCCCTCATCGAGTACGAACAACACGGGTGGTGCTGCTGCGATAAGGAACGGTGCCAGGTGGAAGGTCGTGGCCGGTCGGAGGATGGCAACTGCCACCCACAACACGGCGAACATGGCCCCCCACATGAGGGCGCGTCGAGCATCGGTGCGAGCAATGGTTTGTGTGGTCATCTCGGCGTCAACCACAGATCCGCGTCGAATCATCCCGTCTTGGTCGGATTCTCGACAATCGCACACCGACCGGCGACTCGACGTCCCCTGCGTACACTCGGCGGGTAAGGAGGCGCCATGTGCACCATCGGAGCAATGCGATTCGGTGACGGCAGCTACGCCCTGTTCAAGAACAAGGACTTCGGGCGTCCATCCTTCGACGATCAGATCGTTCTCGAACCGTCGGTGTTCGGCGTCGCAGGTCTCGCCACATGGGCTGGTGATGATCCCTCACTCGATGAGTTCTCCGGGTTCTCCATCGGTGCCAATGCGCGTGGCTTGTTGTGTTGCGATGCGAATGTGAAGACAGTCCCCGGGCACGCGAATTACGACGATCTCGTCGAGATCGCCCTCCGGAGCAACTCGGACTTCGTGGGCGCCGTCGAGGCCGTTGCCGACGCGGTCGGCCGACAGCCGTACCACTGGGGAAATCTCGTGATGATCGATGGCGACCTAGCCGGGGCGATCGAGGTT
>JBLWQS010000107.1:0-5870 GCA_048452705.1 Acidimicrobiia bacterium | reverse complement strand
AAGGCAGCGAAGGTCGAACTCGTGTCCTACGAGGAGACCGGTGGCGGCTACGTGACGGCGATCGTTCGTGGCGACGTTGCCGCGGTGAAGGCCGCTGTGGACGCCGGCATTCGCGGCGCAGAGAAGGTCGGCGAGGTCATCTCGACGCACGTCATCGCCCGTCCGCACCTCAACCTCGATCTCATCCTCCCGCTCGGACGAGCCAACGAGGCCAAGGAAGAGCTCGGCTGATCCCGACTGCCCCACACACTTAGGAGCGCCCTGAGCAATGCATGCCACCCATCTCGACGGCCAGGCATCATCACGCGCGGTGGCTTCGGCTCCGCCATTCCGACACGAGGAGTGGCGAAACCTCATCCTTGCGCCTGGCGCGCCTGACCGCCGATCTGGGCAACGGCATTGCTCAGCACACTCCTAGCGGACCGTCACGGCACGGTCGCTTGTTGCGAGCGTGAGTAGGAAGACGGTCTCGTCTCCGTCGTGGGCGTAGACCAGGTCGCCACCCATGTGGCGGGCGAGGCGACGGGAAACGGTAAGGCCGAGGCCGACCGATGCGGTCACTCCCGTGCGCTGCTCGGCTCGTGTGTACGGCTCGAAGATGTCGGACCTGCTCGTGAGGGCCAGGGGCGCACCGTTGTCCCTCACCTCGAGGAAGCCCCGAGCGCCTTCGTCCCCGACGACGACACGGATCGCTGGACCTCCGTAGCGCTGTGCGTTCGTGATCAGGTTGCGGATGATCTGTCGCACGCGCTGCGGATCCGCCACGACAACCGGTGATCCGCTCGTTTCGACCGTGATGGATGGATCGATCGCCCGAGCAACGCTCCTTGCTTCGGTGCCGAGGTCGACCTGCTGGCTGTTGATGATGAGGTTCCCCGCATCGGAGCGAGCCACGATGAGGAGATCTTCGACAATCCGCGAGACCTCGAGGCCCTGGTCTGCGACAAGCCCGAGAAGTTCTTGTCGCTCCACGTCGTTGATGGACCCGTTCGAGTCACGCAACTCCTCTGCGATTCCAACGACGGCGGTCAGGGGCGTTCGCAATTCGTGAGAGATCGTTGCAACGAACTGGTCTTTGGAACGAATGAGATCCTGAAGCTTGCGCTCGGCTTCCCTCTGCCGCGTAACGTCGACCATCGCAACGGTGACGTTGGAGAGATCGAGCACGCCGCCGACACGAGGAGCGCTCCAGACGATGAGAGCTTCGATCGGGTGTCCTGTGAACGTGAGTCCGCCCTTGAGTTCGGTGGTCACTTTGTCGGCGTCATTTGCTATTGCCAGGAACTGAGCGACGAAGGAGTCGAGAGCGCCACGAGAGAACGTATCCATGCTGAAGCGGCCGAGCAGGAGGTTTCGGCCCGGTGCTTCGGTGAGGAGGACCGTGGCGTCATTGACGTCCGTGATCTGGACGAGGGACGCCAGGCGTCGGACTTCCTCCGGATTCGAAGTGAGGTACTCCGCGACGTCGGTGACACCGCCGTCGACGAGAGCCTGAAGTTCGACCCCCACGCTGGAGAAGTCTTCACTCCACAGCGAGACCGGGGCGTGCTGGAAGAGGCTGTGGTGCCGTTCCTCACGCCGCTCGAACTCTGTTCGGATCCACGACATGAGGATCGCTCCGAACACGACCGAGCCGGCAGCGATCGTTGCCTGGAGGTAGTGAGTCTCGTCCCCGAACAAGTGCAAGCGGGAGAAGAACACACCGAAGGCGAATGTGCCGACGTATGGAACGACGAAGCGCCTCGACACGAAGAAGGCGCCGGTGATCCCGATGATGGTGAGAGGGACGATGGCGGCGTGTGCGACATCTTCGATGCCGAGAAGGCGATCCTCGATGAAGATGACGACGGCGGTGATGATGAGCAGAGGGAGGATGCGGTTGTAGGCCAATCGCAGAAACACGATGGCGACGATCGAGACGAAGCTGGGTCCGATTGCGCCAACGATCAGCGCTGTTTCTCCGGTGAACCAGCCGATGGCGACATACGCGACAGCGGCCAAGCCGGAGAGCAAGGCCACAAGACCGATCAGGGATCTCTCGATGTTCGTCGGCATACGAATCGCCGATGACTGCATCAGAACCTATCGGCGGGTCCGTGCGAGAAGTGAAGGGAAGAGCCGCTTTCCAGCGGAGGATTGTCAGCTGTGGCGCTCTACGACGTACAGATCGGGATGCGAACCTTCGCTGACGGTTGCATACGACCCATCGGCGAGGAATGCAATCGACTCGCCCTGCACTTCATCTGGAGATCGCGTCGTGCAGGGATCGGCCGTCAGAGCCTCGGCGATGGGCGTTCCGGGTGGCCGATGCCACATCCACACGGTGTCGTAGCCGCGGAATGCGATTGTGGAGCCATCCCATGACATGTCGGCACCGCTGACTTCCGCACCGAGGGGGAGGACCGTCACCAGTTCCATGGTTTCGACCGTTGAACCGTCACCAGTTGTGTTGCCCCGGTAGACACGAGCCTCGTCGCGATCCTTCGTGACGATGAAGACGGATCCGTCGGCGACGAACAGGGCCTCGGCGTTGTAGACACCATCCGGGTATTGGTACTCCAGCGGAACGGCGCCTTCGATCGACCCACTGATGGAAGCGGGGTCGGGTTCGGGGACGCGATAGACGGTGATTCGGCCGCTGCGGATGGAGAAGTTGTCACCGATGTCACCGAAGAAGAGCATCGATTGGGTCGGATCCGATCCGGGTCCGGCCGCCATGTCCTCCCAGTCGAAGGCGAGGGCACCCGCGATGTCGAATCCGCCGAGATCGGCACCGTCGGAGCCCACGGCGTATACCCGGGCACCATCGCGGGAGTCGTTGTGGGTCCAGAGCACGCCCGGACTGGTGCGGCTAGCCGCCATTCCGGAGGCCTCAACGACATGAGGCGATGCGATCGTTCCGGCCACACTGATCGTTGAATATGGGTCGCATGCCGTACTTCCCGGCGCGAGGGTCACGCCGGGCGTGGTTGTGGTCTCAAGTGCCGCCGTGGTTGCGGTTGACGCCGGATTCGTGGAGACCGGTGCGCTCGTCGTGGAAGGCGGTACTACCTCTGACGTCGAAGGTGCAGCCTCAACGGTTGGCTCGCTACGGGTCGCGGCCAGGGCCAGCGCGGTCACCACAGCGGCGGCCGCAATCAGAACGAGGATGATCAGAGAGCGACGGTCCATACCTGGAGGGTACGGCGGTCCTCTCGATGCCGGTCAGTCGGCGAGCATCCGTAGTGCGATCGCTTCACCGACGGTGCCCTGCTCGAGGTCACGGAGGCTCAAACTCTCATTCGGACCGTGGATACGGCTGCCGGGGTCCATGACGCCCGTCAAGAGAATGGATGCGTCCGGATATGCCTCCTCGAACGCTGCGACGAACGGGATAGAACCGCCGACACCGATCTCGACCGTGTCGTTGCTGTAGGCGATGCGGAATGCCTCCTTGAAGGCTGCTGATGCCGGATTGGAGGTATCGAGATCGAACGCTTCTCCGAGCGCTCCCGGCGTGATGGTGATCTCTGCGCCCCACGGAACAGCATTCTCGAGGTGCCCGACGAGTGCCTCGAGCGCCGATTGTGGATCCTGTCCGGGAGAGATTCGCATCGAGACCTTCGCTCGCGCAACCGGGACGAGTTGGTTGATCGCGTGGCTGATCGGCGGGGCGTCAACGGCGAGTACGGCAATCGCCGGCTTCCGCCAGAGTCGCGTCGTCAGTCCGCCGTCGCCGAGGAGTTCAAGACCCTCGACTGTTCCTGCTTGCTCCCGCAACTCCTCCTCGGTGAGGTCGAGGTCATCGCTCTCGCCAGTGGTGAGGCCGGGGATCGCGACGTTGCCCTTGTCATCGTGGAGTGATGCGATTACTCGGGACATGGCTGTGATCGCGTCGGGGATAGCCCCGCCAAACATGCCCGAGTGAACGGCATGGTTGAGAGTCCGCACCTCGATGATGCAGTCAACCAGTCCGCGCAGCGACGTTGTGAGGGCCGGTGTTCCTTCACGCCAGTTGCCAGCGTCGCCGATCACGATGACGTCGGATTCGAGGAGTTCCTTGTGTTGTTCGAGGAAGGCTCCGAGGTTGGCAGATCCGATCTCCTCTTCCCCCTCCATGAAGATCTTCACGCCGACGGGAACGTTGCCTCCGAAGGCGCGTACTGCACCGAGGTGCATGACGACGCCGCACTTGTCATCTGCCGTTCCCCTGCCGAGGAGCCGTCCGTCTCTCTCGATTGGCTCGAACGGTGTTGACTCCCACTCCTCATCCGGGCCGGGGGGCTGCACGTCGTGGTGGGCGTAGAGCAAGACCGTCGGAGCGCCTTCGGGGGCGGGAATCTCGCCGTAGATCGCCGGATGTGCGCCCTCGATCTCCAGCAGGCGGACTTCGGAGAACCCGGACTCTTCGAGAAGTGATGCGATCCTCTCGGCCGACCGTCGGACCTGTCCGGGATCGAACCCCGGGGCGGAGATGGACGGGATGCGGACGAGTTCCTCGAGTTCGGCTCGAATCCGTGGAAAGTCGTCGTGGACGGCGGCGGTGAGATCGGTATGCATTCGGACAGTATTGAGTACTGAGTACTGAGTAGCAAGACAGGGGAAGGGGACAGACAAGAGCGGACAGCCAACAGCCAGAAGGGGATCCTTGCTGATTGCCGATTGTCGACCGCCGAGACCTGACTATCCGCTTTTTGGTTCTTGGCACCGGCTGGGGCGGGCGGTACGGTTACGGTGCTGGCTGGAGCGGGCTGACCATCTGGAGGTAACTAGATGGAGACCGAACTAGAAGTGATTCTGCGAAGACTCGCTGAGGTTCCCCCGGTGAACGGGAACGTTCGCACGTCGACGACCGGACCGGTGGAGGGACTGGGTGTTTCGCGGTACCAGCGGCAATCGGCGCACCTCCGCGATCGGGACTGTTCTGTCGAGTTGCTTGACTCTGACGAACTAGGCGTCGATCTGACCGGAGACTGACCGCCCGCTTCGCGTACACTTGCATCATGGATGTGCAGCGACAGGAGCGGCGGTTTCCTCGCGACGAAGTGGGAGAGATCATCGATCTTGCCGCGCGCCTCGATGACCTGGTCGAGGGTTCGACCGATCGAGGCCTCACCTTGGAGCAACTCGTGCACGTCGCCGACGAGGTCGGTATCTCCCGTCGGGCCGTTGAGCAGGTGGTCGCTCAGGAGCGGAAGCGCCGTTCGGTCGATGAGCGAGAGGCTCGCAAGCGGGTCCGCAGGCGGATGCGATTCGTTCGCCACGCCATGGTGTACGCCCTTGTCGTCTCGGCGCTTCTCCTGGTCGACGTGCTGAATGGCGGCGGTTGGTGGTTCTTCTACGTGGCTGCGCTCTGGGGTGCGGTGCTCGCTCTTCAGGCGATGCGCTTCATGACCCGGAGGAAGGGTCCGATGGAACAGGCGATGCTCGATCGGGAGACCTGATCAGGCGGTCTTTGACGAACTGTTGATAGAACCCGTGCCAACGGGCGTGGAGAGCTGAGCCGGAGTCGCCAAGGGGATCCGGATGACGGTGTTGCTCCAACCAAGGGTGCGGGCCGAGTTCATGGTTCCTCCCTGGCTCGCTACCAGTGCGGGAACGATGCCGCGAGAGAGGGTGTCTCCGTTGCCGGACAGATCGCCCGATGGGTTGTCCGACGGATGGCCTCTCTGTCGATCGTCGGTGATCGAGAGGATTCCCAGTCCGTTGCGCTCGTCGACGTCGATCCTCACTACGCCGGCTCCGCCGCTTGCCGCTGCGTGGAGCACGTTGAGCAGCATCAGCCGGATTGCAGCTGGATCGCACCAGACGACCGCTGTACGGGCGTCGGTCATGATCTCGAGCGGCGTTCGACCGATCGACTCGATTGTGTGTATGACGTAGCGGTCGAG
>JBLWQS010000106.1:0-5873 GCA_048452705.1 Acidimicrobiia bacterium | reverse complement strand
CAGCAGCGGTACGTTCGGCGCCCGGGGTTCACCGATGACCGTCTTCTACGACGAGGACGGAACCGTCGTCCACGTCCAGCAGGGTGGGCTGAGTGCCCAGCAACTCCTCGACGCCCTCGATCAGTTCTTCGGCGTTCAGGTCTAGATCTCACTCGTTCCGCGGGCTGACGGCGTCATATACGAGGTCACCAACCCTGGGTACGCGGTGGTCGGCGCAGGCCGCGGTTCAACTCTCTAAAGTACCTCGGCAGTCGGCTATCGGGAGGAAGCGGAGCGGTGACATCGACGCTTGAACGCGTGGGCGACCCCGACCTGTCCGATGCATATCGCACGGTCTCGCTCATGGTCCGCGAACGATCCCACTCCACGCCCGATGCCGTCGCGATGCGCGACAAGGACTTTGGGATCTGGCAAGAACGAACCTGGTCCGACCTGTGGGACGAGATCGTCGTCGTGGCCCACGGACTCCTTGCTCTCGGGATGCAGCGTGGCGACGTTGTCTCCATCCACTCAGAGGACCGCCCCGAATGGGTAATCGTCGACCTTGCAGCGGTAGCCATCCGTGCGATGTCGACCGGTCTGTATCCCACGAACCCGATGGCCGAGGTTCAGTATCTCGTCAACGACTCCGGAGCGAAGATCCACCTCGCCGAGGACCAGGAACAAGTCGACAAGGTTATCGAGGCGGGTCCCGACGCCTTCCCGAACGTCACGACGATCATCTACCTCGAGCCGCGAGGCCTCCGTTCGTACGACGATGAACGGCTCATGTTCTGGGACGACTTCATGGATCTCGGCCGAGCCCATCGCGAGGAACATCCCGGCACCGTCGCAGCGACGATGGCCGAAGCCCAGTCCGATGACGTTGTCACGCTCGTCTACACGTCTGGGACAACCGGGCCGCCGAAAGGGGCGATGCTCAGCAACGAGAACGCCACGTTCGCGATCGAGAACATCATCCTCGCACAGGGCCGCACCGCCGACGACAAGATGCCGGGGCCCCACGACATGGTCCTCACGTACCTCCCGCTCGGGCACGTAGCCGAGCGGATCATGTCGACGTGGACGATGTGTTCTTCGGGTGTCGTTCTCAACTTCGCCGAGTCGATCGAGACCGTTCAGGTCAACCTCCAGGAGATCCAGCCGACGCTCTTCTTCGCCGTGCCGCGCATCTGGGAGAAGATCCACGCCACGATCCTGATCAAGCTGAACGACGCATCGATCATGAAACGCATCGTCAACAGCATCGGCTACAGGCTCGCCGCCTACATCGGGCGGAGTCGAGTCAAGAACGACGGCAAGTACACATTCGGCGCACGCCTCGCCTACTGGGTCGGCAATCCGCTGATGTTCCGAGCCCTCAAGGAACGGGTCGGATTGCGACGGTGTCGATGGGCCGGAACGAGTGCCGCACCGATCGCGCCAGAAGTCATCGAGTTCTTCATGGGCTTCGGTGTTCCGATGGTCGAGCTCTACGGGATGACGGAGAACGCCGCCGTCGCGACACTCAACTTCCATGGCAGGAACAAGGTCGGGACCGTCGGTGAACCGTACCCGGGCATCGGACTCCGCCTCGACAAGAAGACCGGTGAGATCCAGACGAAGCATCCCGGGAACTTCCTCGGCTACTGGAACAAGCCAGAGGCAACGGCTGAGACGTTCACGGACGACGGATGGTTGATGACCGGAGACGTCGGCGTCTGGGTCGATGGAACTCACCTCAAGATCATCGATCGGATCAAACACATCATCATCACGTCCGGTGGCAAGAACATCTCCCCGTCCGAGATCGAGAACAGCCTCAAGACATCGCCGTTCATCAAAGAGGCGATGGTCATCGGCGACGGACGGAAGTTCCTCACCGCGCTAGTAGCGATCGAGTACGACGTCGTCGGGAACTGGGCCCTGTCGAAGCGGATCCCGTATACGACCTACCGGGATCTGTCGGAGAAACCGGAAGTCATCGAGATGGTTCAAGGGATCGTCAACGAGACCAATGAGAAGTTCGCCAGGGTCGAGCAGATCAAGAAGTTCCGGATGATCCCGAAGGAGCTCGATCACGAGGATGGCGAGCTGACCGCCACCCAGAAGATCAAACGCAAGACGATGGAAGACACGTTCTCCGACCTCATCGCGGAGATGTACGGATCATGACGTTCGACCTCCTCATCTTCGCTCAGGCTGGGGGACAGGAGGCCGTTGACAAGTTCGCTAACGCAACCAGCAGTGGCATCGCCTTGGGTGCCATCTACGCCCTCCTGGCACTCGGTCTCGTCCTGATCTACAAGGCGACGCAGGTCCTCAACTTCGCCCACGGCGCGCTGGCGGCCCTTGGTGCGTTCTTTGCCGCCTACGTTGCCACCGTCCTCAACTTCCCCGGTCGCTACGTCACCTTCCTGCCGACAACGATGCAGTGGATCCTCTCTGCGCTGGTTGCCGTTCTGATCACCGCGGTTGTGGGACTCGTGCTCGAACGCCTCGCGATCCGTCCCATGATCGGTGAGCCGTTGTTCTCGGTCGTGATGATCACGATCGCGCTCGACATCGTGATCCGCACGATCACCAACGACCTGATCGGGACCAACCCGCGTCCCCTCGGCGATCCATGGGGAGCCGACGTGGTCAACATAGGCCCCGCGATCGTCGCCAAGTCGGAGATCGCCACAGTCATCGTGACGATCATCTGCCTGATCGGGATCGCCCTGTTCTTCCGATCCCGTTACGGCATCGCTATGCGCGCCACAGCGTTCGACCAAGAGGCGGCGATGGCCCAGGGCATCAGTGCCGGCCGCATCTTCGCCCTGGCATGGGCGATCGGTGCCGGTCTCGCGGCCACAGCCGGCATCTTCTCGTCACTCTTTCCCCGCTCGTCGATCGGTGTCAGCAACACAACGGCGTTCTTCGCGTTCCGGGCGCTTCCCGCGATTGTGATCGGGGGACTCGACTCGATCACCGGAGCCGTTGTGGGTGGGTTCATCGTGGGCCTCGCGGAGTCGTACGCCGGCGCCTATTTGGTGGGTCCATCCTGGTCGTTCCTCGGCCTCGGATTCGCCGGCGTAATGCCATACCTCGTCATGCTCGTGGTGTTGCTCGTTCGGCCGTATGGGCTCTTCGGAACTGAAGAGATTCGTCGCGTATGAGAACACGCCCCCGCCTGTATGTCTCGTACGCCTCAGAGATGGCACTCCTGCCGACCTGGACGCAGAAGATCGCGGCGTTCGTGTTCCTTGGTTTCCTGGTCCTTCTCCCGTTCGGTGTGATTCCCGGTCTTGGATTCCTCGCTGACAACGACTGGCTGAAGATCCTGAGCCGTGTCGCGATCTTCGCAATTGGGGCGCTCGGACTCCACATTCTCTCCGGACTCGCCGGCCAGGTCTCGCTCGGTCACGCCTTCTTCGTCGGCATCGGTGCCTACACCGCAGCGGTCCTCGGTGGTGAGGTGGGGAAGGGAACATGGGGCCTCGGCCTCCCGATGTGGATCTGGCTCCCGGCAGCGGGAATCGTTGCAGCGCTTGTCGGAGCTCTCATCGCTCCGACGGCAGTGCGTGTTCGCGGCATCTATCTCGCGATCGTGACACTCGGGTTGGTGTTCATCGGAGAGTGGATGTTCCGAAGCTTGCCGTTCATCACCGGAGGTGCCCAGGCGGGTCGCGAGTTCCCTCGTTTCGAGTTCCGGTTCTGGAAGGAGGAAGTACCGTTCATCGATTTCACCACCGATGGGCCATGGTTCGGAATCGAACTCACCAGCGAAGCGAAGACCTACTTCCTGCTGCTCGTCTTCGTGATCATCGGAGTCATCATCGCGAAGAACATCCAGCGAACACGCGTCGGGCGGGCGTTCATGTCGATCCGGGACCGGGACATCGCAGCAGAGGTCATGGGCGTTGCAGAGGCAAAGAACAAACTGCTGGCGTTCGCCCTCTCGTCGGCGTTCGCCGGATTGACGGGTGCCATGCTCGGGGCGTTCGTGGGTCGTCTCGTCCCCGAGGGGTTCTCCCTGCTCATGTCGATCCAATTCATCGCGATCCTGCTAATCGGCGGTCTCGGCACCGTCACCGGGACCCTGCTGGGTTCGGTGTTCGTGATCGTTCTGCCAAGAATCGTGGCGGACCTCACGCGGCTTTTCGCCTCGACGGCCGAGTCGGGAACCGGAGTTCTCTCTGCCATCGCCGGGTTCTTCGTCTCGACGGCCGAAGGAGATCCGGGAATCGTGTCCACGCTCCCCGGGACGTCACCCGGCCTCAACATCGCACAGTTCAACCTGCTGTTGTACGGGCTGCTCTTGATCGGGTTCCTGATCTTCGAGCCGCTCGGTCTCTACGGTATCTGGATCCGGATACGCAACTACTGGAAATCGTGGCCATTCACCTACTAACAACCGTTCGATCGTCCCTGGCCAGGGCATGAGATCGAACTCGAGGAGGAAACAGTGAAGAAGATCAGAATCTTCGTCCTGGTGCTGGCACTGGCGCTCATCGCAGCGGCATGTAGCAGCGATAGCGACGATACGACGACAACCACAGCCGAGAGCGGCGGCGACGAGACGACGACCACAGCTGCAGCGGAAACGACGACGACCGCGGCGGGCGGCGAGGAGACGACGACGACCGCGGCGGCGCCCGCAGAGCTCAAGACCGACTTCGGTGTTGACGTCGAAGCCGGGACCATCACGGTTGGGCAGACCGCCGACCTCACTGGTCCGTTCGCTCCGCTCGTCACGCCGATCCTGGCCGGCCAGCAGATGTACTGGGCATGGGTCAACGCCAACGGTGGTGTCGGCGGCATGGAAGTGGTGATGGAGACCAGGGACACGGCATACGACGTCGTGCAGCACCAGGCCGTCTACGACGAGATCCGCGACCTGGTCGTGGCGATCAGCCACACCACGGGATCACCCCAGACACTGGCAATCTCCGACGCTCTCGAAGAGGACAGCATGATCGCCGTCCCGGCGACGTGGTACTCGGGTTGGACCGACACGAACATCGCTCCGACCGTGCTCCACACCGGGGCTCCGTACTGCCTCGAGGCGATGAACGGTCTTGACTGGATGGCGTCCGTCGAAGCCGAAGAAGGCAATGACGCGCCGACGCTCGCCGTGGCATCCATCCCCGGCGACTTCGGTCTCGATGCCATGGCCGGCGCTCTCAAGTGGGCCGAGATCAACGGTGTCGAAGTCGTTCACGACGGTTCCGGGACCATCATCCCGGGTCAGGACCAGAAGCCGGTCGCTGATGCGATCGTCGCCTCTGGTGCGGACCTTGTCTACGTCACGACGACGCCGGGCACCTTCTCCGAGGTCTACGGTGCAGCCCTCCAGCAGGGTTTCGAGGCGAAGTGGTCCGGGTCTGGACCGACCTACAACCCGGCGTTCCTCGTATCGCCGATCGCCGACGCGATTCAGCGTGACTGGTACGGCACCTTCTACATGCAGCCGTGGGGCGGCGACTCAGCCGGCATGGCATTGACCATGCAGCTCGTCGAGGCCTCCGGTGCCGACATTCCGGCCAACGACTATGTCGGCCTTGGTGTCATCGAAGCGATGATCGTGCACGCTGCCCTCGAGGCGGCCTACGCCAGCGGGGACATGACCCGCGCGGGTGTCCTGGCAGCGATCAAGACGCTCGACAACGTGGACTTCCAGGGCGCAGCGCCCGCGGAGAACTACACGGGAAGCACGTCGGATCAGATCCAGCGTGCCGTGACGCTGTGGCGTCCGTCGGTCGCAAACCTCGAAGCCGGTGGCTCGGGTTCGGAGATCGTCGGCTCGGACTTCACCGGTCCAACCGCCGAAAGCTTCGACTTCCAGGAGGCCTGCTTCCAGTTCTAGACGAACAATCGGGTGGCCGGGCCTCAGGGTCCGGCCACCCACC
>JBLWQS010000105.1:0-5886 GCA_048452705.1 Acidimicrobiia bacterium | reverse complement strand
GATCCGGAGTCGCGCGCGAAGGCCTACCCGCACGAGCTGTCCGGCGGGATGGGACAGCGAGTGATGATCGCGATGGCGCTCTCGTGCGAGCCGGAACTGCTCATCGCCGATGAGCCTACGACGGCACTCGATGTGACCATCCAGGCTCAGATCCTCGACCTGATCCGCGACCTTCAGCAGACGTCAGCCACGGCAGTCCTCCTCATCACCCACGACCTCGGGGTTGTCGCCGAGATGGCCGACCGGGTCGCCGTGATGTACGCAGGTGAGATCGTGGAGCAGACGGACGTTCACACCATCTTCAAGGCCCCGCTGCACCCGTACACGCGAGGGCTGATCGGGTCGATACCTGTTCTCGGTGCGCCCGTTGACACGCTCGATACGATCCCCGGCATCGTGCCATCCCTCATTGATCTACCACCCGGTTGTCGGTTCGCCGACCGGTGTGCCGCACGGGTCGAGAACAATCTCGACATCTGTCTCGAACAGGAACCGCAACTGATCGAGCATGCGCCGGGCCACCAGGTACGGTGTTGGCTGTATGCGGAAGGGGACTCAGATGAGTGAATCCCTCCTCGAGGCCCGGGATCTGGTGAAGCAGTTTCCGGTCAAGTCCGGCATCCTGCAACGCCAAACCGGCACTGTTGACGCTGTCGGTGGTGTGAGTTTCGACATCAAGAAGGGCGAGTCGGTCGGACTCGTCGGCGAGTCCGGTTGTGGCAAGACCACCCTCGGCAGAATGCTGGTCCGACTGCTCGAGCCGACATCGGGATCCATCAAGTTCGAGGGCCAAGACATCACCCACCTCGGAGGGAGCGACATCAAGCCGTTCCGTCGGAAAGTCCAGATCATCTTCCAAGATCCGTTCTCTTCGCTCGATCCGAGGACCCAGGTCGGTGACTCGATCGCGGAGGGTCTCCGGTTGCACGGGATAGGGAATCGCCAGGAACGCCGGGATCGAGTCAATCGAATGCTCGATCTCGTCGGCCTTGAGCCGAGCCATGCCGGCCGGTACCCGCATGAGTTCTCGGGTGGTCAGCGCCAACGCATCGGACTTGCCCGCGCTTTGATTCTGGAGCCGGAGTTCCTGGTCGCCGACGAACCGGTGTCGGCACTCGACGTATCCGTGCAGGCCCAGGTACTCAACCTCCTCAAAGAGTTGCAGCAGGAACTCGATCTGACGCTGCTGTTCATCGCTCACAATCTCGGCGTAGTTGAGCACATCTCGGATCGTGTCGCCGTCATGTACCTCGGACGCATCGTCGAGTTCACGGATCGCGATCGTCTGTACGCCAGCCCCGTTCACCCCTATACCGAGGCGCTGCTGTCGGCGATCCCGATCCCGGATCCCGACCGCCCGCGCAATCGGGTGATCCTCCAGGGTGATGTCCCCTCTCCCATCAACTCCCCGCCGGGTTGCCACTTCCACCCTCGGTGCACGATCGCTCAGGCTGGAATCTGTGACGTCGAGGTGCCAACCTTGCTGCCCGCCAATGGGTCCGACGAACACCTGGCGGCATGTCACATTCGAACCGGAGCCCATCAAGATCTGGACACCCGGTAGTCGGTAGCTGCAAGCTTCAAGTTGCAGGACCACGATCCCGCATCCTTCTACTTTCCACTTCCTCAAGGAACACGTCGCCTTGTACGCTGCTCCTCCGGAGAGGACCACAACCATGCACGAGTTGGCGCTTGCAGATTCCGTCCTGAAGGCTGCCTTAGCGGCTGCCGACGAGGCCGGCATGGACCGGATCGATCGCATCGTCGTCAAGATCGGCGAGTTGCAGCAGATCAAGCGGGAGCTTTTCGAATTCTCACTGACGACCGTTCTGCCGGCCAAGGATGCCCGTTTGTCCGGCGTGCAGTTCGACATCGCTGAAGAGCCCGTTCGTTTCGAGTGCCGCTCCTGCGGTACCGAGTACGGCCGGGATGAAGCTGGCATCGATGGTGACGGCGACCAGGGCGAAGCCATTCACTTCATTCCCGAACTCTCTCATGCATTCGCGCGGTGTCCTTCGTGCGGGAGTCCAGACTTCGACATCCGTGCCGGTCGCGGCATCCTGCTCGAGCGGATCGAGGGAAGCAGCGATGATGATTCCGGGTAAGTCGATCGACCCCCGCGCCGCCGTGATCGATGACAGACTTGGCGGGGTCACACGCGTCGTCGGAGTGTCCGGCAGCAAAGGTGGCGTGGGTAGGAGCGTTGTCGCTTCGACACTGGCGCTCGCACTCGCCGACCAGGGCAGGCGGGTCGGCCTGTTCGACCTCGACTTCACCTCTCCGAGCGATCACGTGGTGCTGGGCGTCGAGCGCGGCTTCCCCGACGAGGAATTCGGAATCGATCCTCACGTCGTCCACGGGATTCACATGGTGTCCGTCGCCTTCTTCTCCGGGAATGCAGCCGTTCCCCTGCGTGGAGATGCCGCAACCAGCGTTCTCCTCGAACTGCTCGCGATCACCCGGTGGGGCGATCTCGACGTGCTGGTACTCGATATGCCTCCCGGTTTGGGTGACACCAACCTCGACGTGATCCACCTCGTGCCCAGATTGGAGTTCCTACTGGTCGGCAACGGCTCCAGAGTCGTGATCGACAGCGTCCAACGAGCATTGCAACTCTACGGAGAACTCGGCGTCCCCATGATCGGACTGCTCGAGAACATGCAACGGGGGAACGAACAGGCGGTTGAGTCCCTCGCGGATGCTGCCGGTATTCCCTTCCTTGGTTCGGTGCCGTATGACCAGGATCTCGAGGATGCACTCGGGGATGTTGATCGACTCCGAACGTCGGCCGTGTACGACGTCGTGAAAGACGTCCTCTCCGTGTGACAAAGGACCACTAGCCCCCGCCTTCGACGACCGGTACGCTCAAAGCGGAGGAGCCATGAGCGGGACGCCGATCGCCCTCGATTGCTCGGTTCCGATCTGGGACCGGTTCTATCTCGTTCATCCGCTCGTCATCGTCGGGACCATCGAACCCGACGGCTCTGTCGATCTCGCTCCGAAACACATGGCGGGTCCCGTGTCGTGGGAGAACCACTTCGGCTTCGTCTGCTGCGAAACCCACGCGACCTACTGCAACATCGTCCGCACTCGCGCCTTCACAGTCTCGTATCCGACTCCCGAGCAACTCGTCGAGACGAGCCTGACGTCGGCTCCCCGTTCACTCATGGACACGAAACCGAGTCTGGAGGCGGTGCCCATCGATTCCGCCCGCGCCGTCGAGGGAGGGTTGGTTCGTGGGGCACGGATTCACCTCGAGTGCGAACTCGAACGCGTGATGGACAACCTTGGAACCAACAGCCTGATCGTCGGCCGCGTCGTCGCTGCTGCCGTTGACGAGCGTGCTCTTCGGGTCATGGATCGCGAGGATGAGCATGTCATCGCCGACGCCCCCGTTCTGGCCTACCTGCAGCCGAATCGTTTCTGTGTGATCGACGAGAGCAGAAGCTTCCCCTTCTATTTCGGGGGGACGAGGTAGCTCGTGCGTAGCGCTGTTCCCCCCGGTTTGATCCTCGAGCATCTGGAGTCGAACGAGGCCGACCTCGTCGCGATGTGCGACAAACTCGTGTCGATCGAGAGTCCGTCGGATGATCCGGCAGCCACGCGGGTCGTTCTCGAGCACCTCACGAGTGAGTTCACCCAACTCGGCTACCGGCATCGCCTCTCGTCCCCGGATCTATCCGGTGGCTATCTCTATGCACGGCCACGCCACCGTCCCCGGCACGCGCCGACCCAGATGATCCTCGGCCATGTCGACACGGTATGGCCGATCGGCACACTCGCTACAAGGCCGTGGAGAGTTGACGGGACGGAGATGCACGGTCCCGGGGTGTTCGACATGAAGGCGGGGATCGTGCAGATCCTGTTCGCCCTCCGAACCCTCCAGGATCTCGACGTCGAACCGCCGGCCACCCCTCTTGTCCTCTTCAACAGCGACGAAGAGATCGGTAGCCGGGAGTCCCGGGTGGCCATCGACCGGCTGAGCCGGATCGTCACTCGTGCCTTCGTCTGCGAACCGGGACTCGGGCCAAGTGGCGCTCTGAAGACAGCCCGAAAGGGCCTCGGGAAGTACACGGTCACCGTGCACGGCCGGGCAGCGCATGCAGGCCTCGATCCGGACAGCGGTGCCAGCGCCATCCTCGAGTTGTCATCAGTGATTCAGCGACTGTTCGCTCTCAACGACCGGGAGCGCGATATCACCGTCAACGTGGGAACGATCGAAGGCGGGATCCAGGCCAACGTCATCGCTCCTCGGAGCCAGGCGGTCGTCGACGTTCGAGTGCTCGATCACAACGATGCCCAGTACATCGATGCTGCGATCCGCGCTATCGAACCCGTTACGGATGGCACGTCGATCGCCGTCTCCGGCGGCTTCGGCCGCCCCCCGATGGTGAGAACGGCTCGCAACGGCGCGCTCTTCGACAAGGCGAAGCGAATCGGCGAGACGCTCGGCATGGAGATCGGCGAGGTCACCGCAGGTGGCGGCTCCGATGGGAACACGACGAGCCAGCACACCGCGACACTCGACGGCCTCGGCGTCATCGGAGACGGGGCGCACGCCCCGAGCGAGCGCATCGACATCCGCAACCTCGTTCCCCGCACGGCGTTGCTCGCAGCACTGCTCATGGAACCGATCGACGACGGTGCCCCATGAGCAAGTACTTCTTCTCGTCCCTCACTCGCATCTCCGACCTGGCCGAAGAGGGCTTCGAAGTCGAACCCCGGGAACGGAACGATTGGGCTACGGGCGACTACGTCGTCGGGCAGGTGGTCGGTCGAGCCGGAGAGTTCTCTCGAGTTGAGTTGCGCACCGGCCGGATGATCGAGGTCGTTGAAGGCGACCTCGTCGTAGGAGCGTGGGGCAGCCGACGAGCGACCCTCGAAGCGGTCGGCGATTGGCTCGACATCGGCGACGACGGCATGTTCAACGCCATGACCTCGGCAGGACTGTTCGGCTGGGTCACATCCCTGGCGCCGCTCATGCCCCCGCTCATGAGGCTGCACTACGCCGGTCATGTCACACGTGATGGCACCAAGATGGCGATGACCGACTTCATCCCGCCGATTCCCGACGTCGCCTACGACATACCGACGGTCCTGATCATCGGCACGTCCATGTCGGCAGGCAAGACCACCGCAGCGAAGCGGATTATCCGCCATCTCAAAGGTCTTGATCTCAACATCGTCGGGACCAAGCTCACCGGAGCGGGACGATATCGGGACGTGCTCTCCATGTGGGACGCAGGCGCCGACGACATCTACGACTTCGTCGACGTCGGCCTGCCAACGACGACCGTCGACCCGGAGGAGTACCGGGTGAGGCTCCGCCAGCTGCTCTCTCTCATAGCGGCGCGATCTCCCGACATCGTTGTGGCAGAAGCGGGAGCGTCGCCGCTCGAGCCATACAACGGTGAGGTCGTCCTCGAAGAGCTCGGTGCTCACGTCCGATGCACTGTTCTCTGCGCGTCCGATCCGTACGCCGTGTCCGGGGTCATCGCCGGCTTCGGGTACGAACCAGACGTCGTGGCGGGCATCGCAACGAATACGACTGCTTCGGTTGAGTTGATCCGCCGACTGACGGGCCAGCAGGGCTTCTCGTTCATGATCGCGGAAGAGTCCGACGACGCCTTCGCCGTGATCCGCACCCGCCTCGGCCTCTAAACCGCGTACCCAGGGTTGGTGTCCTTGTATATGACGCTGTGAGCCCGCGGAATGAGAGCTGCCGGCACGTCACCAACTACGGTTCTCCCATGAGCGACTTCTTCTTTGGTGGCCCGATCGACCCGGAGACGGGCGACCGCATCGCTGACCAACGCACCGTCTACGACGCCTCTGATCTCACAACGCACGGCGTCATCGTCGGCATGACCGGATCCGGCAAGACGG
>JBLWQS010000104.1:0-5906 GCA_048452705.1 Acidimicrobiia bacterium | reverse complement strand
TGTCTGTTGTCTGTTGTCTGTTGTCTGTTGTCTGTTGTCTGTTGTCTGTTGTCTCTGCTGCCGACTCGTCGCACACTTCCCACAGGCTCTACCCTGCCAACTATGCGGCGCATCCTTGTGACGGGCGCAGCCACCCGAACCGGTGGCCGCCTTATCCAGAATCTCGAGCGAACGCTCGACACCCAGGTCTTCGCCGTGGACGATCTCGACCCGGTCGAGGAGTTCTCATCCCCGTTCGAGCGTCTCAGCCTGGATCAACTCTCCTTCGCCCGGTTCCTCCTCGACGTCAAACCACACACGGTCGTGCATCTCCAGACCGTTGACCGGTCGGCACTCCACGGTGCGACACGCGCTCATGAGGAGTCGACCGTCGGAGCTCAAGCTCTCTTCGGTGCGATCGGTCGGTGCACGACGATCCGTCACGTCGTGGTCAAGTCGGACGGTGCCATCTACGGGGCCGGACCTCGATCTCCTTCGATACTGTCCACCGATTCGAAGCCACGGCGGTCGAACGGCCGCTACCAGCGCGACCTCGAGCAGATGGAGGCATTCGTCCGTGACGTGGCCGAGCGCCACGATCACGTCGACTACACGATTCTCCGTCTCGCTCCGATCTTCGGGCCGACGATTCGGAACCCACTCAGCGCCTATCTCACCCTTCCCGGTGTGCCGACGCTCCTCGGATTCGATCCGCGGATGCAGCTGATCTCGGAACGGGACGCGTTGGATGTGTTCCTGCATGCGATCGACAACCCGGTGCCCGGCACGTTCAACGTTGCGGGCAACGGCCAGCTCTATCTCTCCCGGATCCTCCGTCTCGGCCGGCGGGTGCCCCAGCCCCTCCCGAAGCGTGCCTTCCACGCTGCATTGCGAGGTGTGGCGAGAAGCGGCATCCCACTCGAGAAGCACACCATCGCCTTGTTGAAGCACGGCCGGGTGATGGACACTTCAGGCATGGAGGACACGCTCGGATTCCAGCCGTTCCTCAGCTGCCGGCAGACGACGATGGTCGCATACGGTCGCGTATCGGCGGAATTCGATCGATGAACCACGACGAACTCTCTTCGCTCACCAAGACCGAACTCCTCGCTCGCGCGAGAGCGGTCGAGCTTCGCGGACGATCGAAGATGACCAAGGCCGAACTCGTTGAAGCACTGACCGAGGCTGAACGGGTCGAAGACACCTCTCCGGAGGCCGAACCCGGCCCGATGATCCCCATCCCCGGGGTGAGCCAGGAAGACCGGGTGGAGGCCCGTGCACGCAGGACGGACCTCTACGATCGGCTCGCCGGTCTCGTGGACCAGGATCAACGCTGTCGATGGCGCAGCATCGAAGGTCACGGCTGTGGTCTGCCAATCGTGCGCGGCAAGGACGCTTGCGTCCTGCACTCCGGCAGGGATCGGTACGACATCGCGGTGCCCATCACCGGGCGGCTCGGGTTCGACACGTGGCCGACGCTCTTGCGGCATCTCCATCTCGCGACCTATGACATCGACGCCATCGGTCTCGACCCGGTTGTGCACGAGATGGCGTGGCACATCCTGAACGGGATTTACTACGACTACTTCCGGGTGGAAGTCGAGGGCATCGAGAACATCCCCATGGACGGCCCAGCGATGATCGTTGCCAACCACGGTGGGGCGGCACTCCCGTACGATGCTGCGATGCTGGCGCTCGCCGTGCTGAACGAAGCGCCCAGACCTCGTCGGGTCCGCGTGAGCGCAACGGAGATCTTCAACATGCTCCCGTGGGTATCCCACATGTACCGAAAGGTCGGCGCCGTGTACGCAACCCACGAGGACGCTCGCCATCTCCTCGAGCGTGGAGCGCTCCTCGGCGTGTTCCCCGAGGGGGAATCCGGATTCATGAAGCCGGTCTGGCAGGCATATCACGTGCAACGGTTCGGCCGTGGCGGCTTCGTCCAGCTTGCCGAACAGACGGGAACACCGATCGTTCCCGTCGCGATCCTCGGAGCAGAGGAAGTCCACCCGGCGGTCGCCGTCTCGAAGCGCCTGGCCCAGCTCGTGCGCTTCATCTTCCCCCAGCAGCGAATCGAAGAGATCGCTGTGTTCCTCAACCCGGTCCCGCTGCCGGTGCGTTGGCGCATCCGATTCCTCCCACCGGTGATGCCGGAGAATCCCGGTGTTGAGCCCGACCCGCTACGGATGCTCGAGCGATCCGAGGACATCCGACGTTCAGTACAGAGCAGCCTCGACACGCTGCTCGCCGGAAGAGGAACTGCCTTCTCGTAACAGGTCCTCCCGGTGAGTGCTTGCAGTAGTTAGCACTTTGCGATATACTGCAATCATCGTGAAAAGTCCAACCGTTTCAGATCTCGGCTCATTCATCAAGGAGCAGCGAACGCGCTCCGCGATGTCTGTTCGGAAGCTCGCCGATCAGGCGGGCATCTCAAATCCGTATCTGTCACAGATCGAACGTGGACTTCGCAAGCCCTCGGCGGAGATCCTCAAATCACTCGCCCGGGCACTGGAAATCCGAACCGAGTCCCTCTACGAGCGGGCAGGACTCCTCGACAATGTCGATCACTCGGGTGTTGAAGACGCCATCGCGTCCGATCCCACGCTCACAAAGACACAGCAACAGGCGCTGACGGAGATCTATCGAAGCTTCGTTGGCAATGGACAGAAGGAGGCGACATGACCACCGTCATGGAAACCCAGAAAGAGAATGCCGTCAAGGTGTTCTACGTAGCCGTCGGAACCCCCGTCGTGACCGGCCGCAAGACGAAGGACTTCGGAACAGAATTGTTCAACGAAGCTTCGATCGCCGACCTCGGCGGCGCAAGCCGTATGGTCATGGACTTCGGAACCCAGTTGTTCATGGAGACTTCGATCGCCGAACTCGAGGCCGCGGGCCGCGAGATGGGCGGTTCGATCCGAGAGTCGAACATGGTTGGCCAGCTCCAGGATGGCGTCGAGCACATCCAGGAGGCAAAGGTCCTCGAGCAGATCCAGGAGAAGGTCGACGTCGATCAGTTCCAGGAGAAGGTCGAGATTCTGCGTGAGCAACTCGAGACCACACTCAACAACTGGCGCGAGCAGTTCACCCCCGGCGTGAGCGCCCCGAAGCCCGTCGAGGTCAAGAAGACAGCTCCGAAGAAGGCAACTCCGAAGAAGACCGCTGCCAAGAAGACGGCTCCCAAGGCGACCGCCAAGAAGGCCACGCCGAAGAAGACAGCTCCCAAGGCAACGACCAAGCAGACCACAACCGAGAACTAGTTCTCAGGTTCGCGCGTTGAAGCCCCGGCCTCCTCCCGGCCGGGGCTTCGTCGCGTGAACAGTCGTCGGTGGGGGGAAGTCGATATCCGGTAGTTCGAAGGAGTCTCGTTCAAGGCTCAAAGCTCAGAGCTCTGCCGCCTATCGCCGAACGGCTTCGAGTGTTGACGGTACTGAGTACTGAATACCCAGTACTCAGTACTGAGTATTCAGTCAGTGCGTCACCATCGGCTCGATGTCCTTGGCTGCTTCTATCCATCCCGCGACCATCCCATTCGTCGGAAGCCGGCGAATCAGGCGTCTCCGGATGTTCAGGTCGGTCATGGCAGCCAGGAGCCGATCCGGGTTCCGCCGTCGCAGTTCGCGGATCGTGTCAACGCCTGCGGCCTCCATCAAATCTGCGTACTCGGATCCGACGCCCTTGATTCGCATGAGGTCGGCGCGGTTCACCCAGGAGAGGATGTCGCTCTCGTTCAGGTCCGCTTCCTTGGCAAGTCGGCGGCGTCCGGTTCGCGTGGCAGCGGTCTTCAACAGTGCGTCGGTTGTGCGCACGCCAGCCTTCCGTAGCTTCGTTGCGTCGCGCTGATCCATTGATTCGATCGCTGAAATCGATGCCATTACTTGCCCCCTCCGGTCATCTCTGGAGCTCCGATCGGCATCCTACCGGATGCTCGGATGCCTCGCCCGCTCGGCCATCTTCATCGGGTCGAGATATCCTCAGGGTGCTGGATCCGCGGGGTCTCGAGGTGATCGACCCATACCTCGGCAACCCCGGCAGGATGACTCTCGAGAAGACCGAGGAGGTCAACATCGCCTTCCATTCCGAGCAGGTGCTCCCACGCATCTCTGGCAAGCACGATCGGGAATCCGCGTCGGTACCGGTACTTCGGTACGACAGCCGCTACGTCTTCTGCGCTTTCCACCAGAGCGGAGACGTCGCTTGCAAGGACTCCTGGCTGGTCGGCGAAGGAGATGATGACGAGGTCGGCTGCCGTGCCGCGCATCACAACATCGAGGCCGACACGCAGCGAGGCGGCCAGACCCTCTTCCCACTCCGGATCGATGACGATGGTCGCGTCCCAGGACCCGAGTGTTGATGCGATCTCTTCGGCATCGGGGCCCAGCACAACAACGACCTCGTCCACTGGCCACACGGACGCGTCTGCCAGCGACCGGTCGATGAGCGTGATGCCACCGACGTCGCTCAGATACTTCGACCCGGCGAAGCCTGAACCCGGGTCATTAGCGAGAACCACAGCGACGATCCGTGGCACGGTCCCTCCTTCAACGGGGGGCTAACGGTACCGCAGGTCAGGTTGGATCGACCATCGCGTCGGCGTATCGCAACAGAGCGCCGGCCTCGAACTCTGCCAGAGGCCCCGGATTCAGTATGTGCCGCACACGGCCACCCGTACGGCGAACAGACTCGCTCAATCGATCGACGACATCGGGGATCGACCGAAGCGAACCGCCACAACCCGGACAGTTCGACCCGGTCTCACAGGTAACACGCCCACAGTCGAGGCACGTTGATCCCGGCGTGGTGCTCTCCGCCTGAACGTAGAGCACCTCCACCGAACGTCGGTTAACCGCGGCACACGTCTCCTCGAGACCGAGGACCGCCGTTCTTCCCGACGCTGCTGCGTCGAAGAGATCCGTCACGAGCCGACGCTCTTCTTGCACCTCCCACTCGGCTGCCACACGCCGAGCATGATCGAGCACCGTCGCGGGTGTCATCGTTCCCGGGTCGATCACGAACGTTCCGGCCAACAGATCCTCCACGTCTGAAGGAAGCTCCTCGAGAACGCCGGCAACGTGGGGATCAGAACCGCCAATGATGAGAAGATCGAATCCCTCATCCGACCGCCTCAGCTCTGTGAGGCGCTGGGCGACATGCCGATAGTGCCGGGCCGCCATCTCGTCCGCTCTCGCGCGCACACGCTGTTCCTCATACCCGGAGAAGCCACCGTAGTTCGCCTTTCGAATCTCCTCGTCGCGCATCTCTTCCCAGGTGTCGAGTCGGTCCATGGAGAATCGGAAGATCGATCCAAGGCGACGACCGATGACCGCCACGCAGTACCGCTGATAGTGCTCGATCATGGCTTCGAGCGGCCGGATGTAGGCGCCGACGTCAACGATGGCCCGATCTCTCACGGGTCCCGGAAGCGCGAACTGCTCATCGATCCCCGCACCGGAGGAACGGAAGACGGCAACCCCATGGCCAAGATCCGTACCGAATCGCCCGACATCGTGCGAGAGAGTGTGAACGTCTTCTCGAACCGAGAGACGCTGCGCCCTCGGAAGGGCATCCGACGAGACCTCGGCCTGTGAGAGGAGATCCTTGATCCGGGCGGGAAGGCCCCGCAGTGACTCCGGCCCCGGTTCAAGGTTCACGTAGACCGAAAGCACGGGGTACCCCCCGGTGTCGGTCCGCTTGAGTCGATCGATCCGAGCCTGATCCAGCACCTTGACCTCCTGCGTGTCGACGCCACCGAGGCTACTCCTGCGACCGGCAGGCGAACAGGGTCGAAAATACTCTTCTCAGACGGTTGAACTCTGGTCGGTCATCGCGACTCGGTGTCGATCCGCGTAGCGGTGTCGACGCGCTGGTCATTGATCCAGTCCTCGAAGTCCTGCCGGGAGACCCGCCACTCTCTACCGAACTTGACC
>JBLWQS010000103.1:0-5917 GCA_048452705.1 Acidimicrobiia bacterium | reverse complement strand
GTGTGTAGTCGGGCATGGGGAAAGATTAGGCGGTGGGATTTCTGCCTGAGCCGTGAGCCGTGAGCTATGGGCTGTGAGCAAGCTCGTACTGAGTACTGAGTACTGAGTACGGAGTACGGCGCCGAAGGCGCCCACTGAGTACGGCGTCGAAGGCGCCCACCGACTACGGACAGCCGAACGCCACGTCGGTTTCCGTTGCTTCCGACGGCTCGACTCCATCCGCCACGACGAAGCTGCCGGTTCCCTCGACGCAGTCGCCGCGGTCCCGCTTCCAGACCTTCAAGAGGACGACGGGGTCGATGCCTTCGGCTCCGGGGAGGTCGGTGATGCCCGACTCGCGGACTTCCTGCTCGACGAGTTCGATGATGTCGGGAGTGTGGAGGGAGTCCTTCTCTCGTTGAAGATCGGCGATCGCCTCCTTCTTGCGCTGACTCCCCGATCGCGAGAGCATGATCATGCCACCGACGACCACGATCACGATGATGACAATGAGGGGGACGTTCATCGTTGTTCCTCCACGACATTCGATGTAGTACAGACCATGATGATCTCGAGGGGTTCCGTCTCAGAGGCGTTCTCCACTAGATGCGTGTCTCCGGCAGGAATGACCACAGAATCGCCCATCGACATCGCACGAGGCACGTCACCAAGGTGCACCAGCGCCTCCCCGCCGAGGACGACCCAGTGTTGAGACCGGTTCTCGTGGGCTTGGCTCGGCATCGTTGTGCCGGGTTCGATTCGTAGACGAAGGACTTGGTGGTCGGGTCCCGAGTCGAGCACTGTGGACCTACCCCAGGGTCGAAGCTCGGACCCATCGGTGTCGACCTCGGGCCTGCCGTGAGACTTGAGTCGGTCGACGATCGCCTTCACGTCCTGGGAGCGGTCGCGACGGCTCACGAGCGTGGCGTCGGGCGTATCGACGATCACGACGTCATCGACACCGATCGCCGCGACGAGGCGTCCGCTGCTTCTCACGTAGCTGTTCCGCACGTCGATGGTCTCGACGTCACCGATCACCACGTTGCCGTCCTCATCGTGTTTCCCGATCTCCCACAGAGCGCTCCAGGATCCGACGTCGCTCCAACCCGTGTGGATCGGCACCACGGCTGCCGATGTCGTGTGCTCCATGACTGCGTAGTCGATCGAGATCGACGGCGCCGCAGCGAACGCCGTCTCGTCCAGGCGCGTCGCCGGGCCATCGTGCTCGGCACCGGCGAGCGCCGCCCGAGCAGCGCTCAGCACTGCGGGCGCATGGGTCTCGATTTCGGCGAGGAAGCGTGAGGCCCGGAACATGAAGATGCCGCTGTTCCACAGATAGCGCCCGCTCGAGATGTACCCCTCGGCGGTAGCTGCGTCCGGCTTCTCGCGGAAGTCCTCGACAACGTGCACACCTCCGGCAAGCCGATCGCCGAACCGGATGTAGCCGTATCCGGTCTCTGGACCGGTCGGGTCGATTCCAAACGTCAGGAGGTATCCTTCTTCGGCGAATCCTGCGGCGAGATCCACCGCATCGCTGAACGCCTGCTCGTTCCTGATGACATGATCGGCGGGCATCACGAACAAGATGGGATCACCGCCATCCTCTATGAGTTGGAGGGCTGCAACGGCGGTCGCCGGCGCCGTGTTCCTGCCGATCGGTTCGAGGATGAGTCCGGCATCTGGATACCCGGCCGCCGCAAGTTCACGTTCGACACCGGCCCGTTGGTCCTCGTTGCATACGATCACCGGTGCCCCCGCCGCCGCGACCGCATCGGTGCGCTGGATGGTCATCAGGAGCATGGTTCGCTCTTCAACGAGCGGGAGCAGCTGTTTCGGCTGTCGGCTCCGTGACGCCGGCCATAGGCGACTTCCGGCGCCTCCAGAGAGAATGACGGGAACGATTGGTCGATCAGTCATGGCGTAAATGTATCGGCTCCGCCGAGCAGCGCCAACCTATCGATCCCCGCGCCAGTGGTCGGTCGGCTCGTCGGTCGGCTCCATCAGATGGCCCACGTCGACGCGAGCGGTCCCCGTACCGAAGAACGTCAGCTTGTCGCCTGGTTCGATGCGCGTATTGCCGTGAGGGATCAACACACTCGTATCGCGGCGGATCGAGACGAGGATCGCTCCATCGGGCCACGGGACGTCCTTGACACTCTGGGTCGCGAGCGGGGTGGCCCTCACGATGGAAGCCTCGAAGAACGCAGCGCCCGGCTGGGATCGGAGGCGCACGCGTTCTCGATACAACTCGCGTCCGGTCGCGGTCCCCAGGGCATGGTGGTACGCGCGAACGACAGACTCGCGCCGGAACATGCCAACGACCATCGTCGGGTCGGCGTCGTCCACAACAGGGAGACGACCGAGCCCGAACGACGCCATCCGGGCGAGAGCCGCCGAGACCGGCAGTCTCGGCGTAGCGGTGATCGGATTACGGGTCATCACATCGGCCACGGTGAGGGATTCATCATCGACGAGGTTCTCGACGTCGCTGAGGCTGACAACGCCGATCAGCTGATCATTCTCGATGACCGGGAGACCGTGATGATGATGGCGATCGAATAACTCGCGGACCTCATCGACGGTCATCGGCGGTGTCGCAGCCTCGTCAACATCGGCCATGACGTCGGAGACGTTGACGGTATCGAGAAGGTCGATGTCCTGCATCGTGGGCAGATGGATGCCGGCGCCGGTCAGAGCGATCGTGTACGCGGAGTCCGTGTGGAGTCTCTCGCCCAGGTAGGTCGCGAGGGCGGCGCCGAGCATCAGTGGGAGGACGAGTTCATAGTCGCCGGTGATCTCGAACACGATGATGACCGATGTAAGCGGAGCCCTAGCGACCGCGGCGAACGTTGCCGCCATGCCGACCACGGCGAACGCTCCTGGATCGATCTCCGACAGTGACCAGATAGGATCGACGAGCGTGGCGAACCCAGCCCCGATCGAGCCACCGATGAACAACGCCGCCATGAACGTGCCGACGGAACCGCCGCCGGCCCGCGTCAGGGACGTGGCAATGATCTTGAGCGTGGCGAGGGTGAACAGTGACCACCAGACGAGATGCGTGCTGGACGTGGCAGCGAGGAGGTCCGAGAGGAAAGACTGTCCGGTGCCCAGAACGTTCGGTTCGGCGATGCCGAGTGCCGCGACGCCGAGTCCAGCACCGACCGGAATGAGCCATCCCGGAAGGTTCCCGGGCAGTTTGTACTCGCTCGTCCACGCCAGGACCCGCAGGAACAGCACTCCGAAGAGGACGGCCAGGAGGGCTAGGGCGACGTAGAGGATGAGTTGGCGGGGGTCATCGAGTGAGTGGGGTGGTGAGCTGAGGAGCCTTTCCTGGCCGATCAGGAGATGGGTCGTCACCGCAGCGATCACCGATGTGATGACGATGGCGTTGAGGTGACGGACGGAGAAGGATCGGAGGATCACTTCCATCGCGAACAGCATCCCGGCGATCGGTGCGTTGAACGAGGCTCCGATGCCCGCTCCTGCACCGGCGGCAACGAGACTTCTGACGTGATCTTGTCCAAAGCCCGTGTATCGGGAGAACGACGAACCGATGGCTCCGCCGATGAGTGAGATCGGTCCCTCTCGTCCTCCCGAACCGCCGGCTCCCAGAGTGGCCGCTGTGGCGATGATCTTTGCTGGGATCAACCTCGTGGGGAGATAGCCACCGTGGAGTCCCACGCCCACCATCGTCTCGGTCACACCGCCGCTGGCGACACCCGGCCCGAACTTACGGTCGAGCCCCCACGAGATGAGGAATGCGATCGGAATCGCGAGGAGGATGAACCACTTCCCCCATCCGAGCGCACTATCGAGCGCGCCGAACGCATCGTGTGAGAATTCGATCGCCCAAACTAGAACGGCCCCGCCGAGTCCGACCAGAACACCCAGGATCAACGCGGCCAAGAGGAACGCCGTCGTACCGCGTCGCGCGAGTAGATCGGAGAGCCATCTCCTGAAGTGGGACATGGATTGAACGGTAACCGATGCTGACTCAGTTGCCGTGACCCGCGAACCGGCCGAATGGCCCTTCGTGGATTGGTCGATAACGAATATGCTGCCGTCTTATGTGACGCCCAACAGGCGCGTCGATTCAGGAGGAACTGATGACTTACCGGCCCCTCATCGATCATGAGACGGGTGAACGCTACCTGCCGGTCAAGAAACGCGGGGAAGCTCTACTCCACGATGCCTTCCTGAACAAGGGCGCCGCCTTCACGCGAGACGAACGCAGGGCATTCGGTCTTCGTGGTCTCCTCCCGGATCACATTCCGTCGATCGATGAACAGCTCTTGCGCGTACGCTCCCAGTTGGATGCGAAGGCAACGGACCTCGACAAGAACATCTACCTCAGCAGTCTCATGGACCGCAATGAGGTGCTCTACTACCGGTTCATCATGGACAACCTCGAGGAGACCGTCCCCATCATCTACACGCCGACCGTCGCGTCGACGTGCAAGCACTGGAGTCGCTTGTACCGAGCCGCAACCGGCATCTACATAACTCCGCGTGACCGGGGACGCATCGCCGACGTGCTGCTGGCCAGCACCGCGGAGCAGCCGCCGGTGATCGTGGTCACCGACAACGAACGAATTCTCGGCATCGGGGACCAGGGAGCGGGCGGCCTGGGTATCCCGATCGGGAAGCTGGCGCTGTACACGGCCGCGGCGGGGATCAGCCCGGCGCGTTGCATCCCCATCTCGATCGACGTCGGTACCAACAACGCCGAACTCCTCGAGGATCCCCTCTATCTCGGGTATCGCGAGACGCGCCTGCGAGGCGAGGCATACGACGAGTTGATCAGGGAATTCGTCTATGCGGTGAAGGAGGTCTTCCCCGACGCCCTACTCCAGTGGGAGGACTTCGCGAACATCACGTCGTTCCACAATCTCGAGATGTACCGACGGTTCCTGCCGTCGTTCAACGACGACATTCAAGGAACAGCCGCGATGGTGGTCAGTGGCCTGATCGCAGCGACTCGCAGGATGGGTGGCTCCCTTGCCGATCATCGGGTCGTGATCGCCGGGGCCGGTTCGGCCGGGTACGGCATCCGTGAGCAGATCGCTCACGCGATGGTAGACGCGGGACTCGATATCGATGAGGCCAGGCATCGTCAGTACGTGCTTGATAGCCGGGGACTCGTCGTCGACGATCGCCGGAACCTGACCGAGGTGAAGCGACGGCTCGCAACACCGGTGGGTGAGATAGCGGACTGGGAGACGGAGGCAGGCCTTCCGTCACTCGCCGAGGTCATCCGTTACGTCAAGCCAACCGTTCTCATCGGAGTGTCGGGGACCGCTGGTTTGTTCGACGAAGAGTGCATTCGCGAGATGGCGGTCCACACAGACGAGCCGATCATCCTGCCGTTGTCGAATCCGACCGCCAACACCGAGGTCACACCCAAGGCTGCTCTCAACTGGACCGAAGGTCGTGCGATCGTCGCGACGGGGAGCCCGTTCGCACCTGTCGACTATGAGGGAGTCACCCACAGGGTCGGGCAGGCCAACAACGTCTTCATCTTCCCGGGCATGGGCCTTGGTGTGTTGACAGCGAGGGCCAAGGAAGTCTCCGACCGGATGTTCCTGGCGGCCGCCTACGCCCTCGCCGATCAAACCGGTGAAGACCTTGTCGCTCAGGGTCAGTTGTACCCGAATATCCAGGATGTCCGGGCAGTGTCACGTGCCGTCGCAATTGCCGTCGCAAAGGAAGCGATCAAAGAGGGACTCGCGGAACCGCTCGACGATGTCGAGGAGGCGATCGACGCTGCGATGTGGAATCCCGTGTATCTGCCCTACCGATCGGCAGGGGACTGACCTGAGGGAGTATTGGGAGCGCCCTGAGCAATACATGTCGCCCATCTCGACGACCAGGCATCACCAGGCGCTGTGGCTTCGGCTCCGCCATTCCGACACAAGGAGTGGCGAAACCTCATCCT
>JBLWQS010000102.1:0-5932 GCA_048452705.1 Acidimicrobiia bacterium | reverse complement strand
GACAACAGACAACAGACGACAGACAACAGCCGGACCCGCGCCTGAAGTGATCTGTGGTCTGTGCTCTGTGGTCTGTAGTCCCCTAGATCAGAGCTCACCCGCGTAGACATGCATCAGGGATGTTTCGAATCCGAGACGTTTGGCTGCCCGTACCGCCCAGTCGACCTGGGGAACCCAGATCGTGATCGACTCGGACCCGGACCCGATTGCCAGGTCGATGAGCGATCGGAGGAGGTCGTTCGCGTCTTCCTCACGCGTCTCGAGCCACGAAACCTCGAACCGGGCGTTGGGTGCGGGCGAAGCGAGCGCCCATCCTGCACCGACCTCCCAGAAAGCGCTTCCTCTGGCCGCTGCGATGAGGTCTTCGATCGTGAGGCGCCGGAACGACCATCCGATGCCGAAGAGGCCACGGGAGGCACGCCCGAGTTCTCCGATCGACCACGATGCGTACGCCGACGGGGCATCGGCTGCGTGTGCCGATCGTGCACGGAGCGGCGAAGGGATGCGGCGCCCCCCGTTGCCGTCGGGTGAGGGTGACGCATCGCCGATGGGCTTTACGCAGCGCACCATGGAGGCGACCCGACGACGCCCCGTCTTCTCGACGTGCCGAATAGAGGCTTCGTTCCAGTCCTCAACGAGCAGCCGCCCGACGGTTGCTCCGTGTTCGGCCGCCCACCCACGGAGCGCTACAGAGATCTCAGCTGCGATCCCGCGGCCTCGGAGATCGGGGCGGACGCGGGCCGCGTGGAACCACGCCTCGGTCGGCGAGAGCATCCTGGCCGCAGCCAGTGCGATAGCCCGTTCCTCGTCGCTGACAGCGACCACGACCAACATGTCGGTGCGGGCCAACCACCCATCGAATTCGTCGGCTATGTAGTCGCCCCATTCGAAGGTGTCGCGGGTGAACTCAACAACCGCCTCCCTGTCGGAAGGAAGCGCCGGTCGGACGGTCATGCTCTCGGACATGCAGCCACTTTACGGCCGAGAACACACGGCGAACAGCCAACGGAGCACAGACCGACTCGGGGATGGAGTGGTCCTCTCTGTCGACTTCTCACGATGGGTCGCTCAGTAGCGAGCCAAGGAGCGGGCCCTCTCCACGATGCCGTCGACGTTCGGAATGATCTGCTCCTCGAGCGAGGCGGCATACGGGAACGTCGGCACATCGGGTGACGCGTAGCGGCGCACCGGCGCATCGAGCCAATCGAAGGCACGCTCCGAGATCTGTGCCGACACTTCCGCTCCGTAGCCGAGAAACTCGTTGTCCTCGTACACGATCAGCACCTTGCTCGTTCGCTTCACTGCGGCTTCGATGGTTGGCCAATCGAGCGGCTTCAGTGACCTCAGATCGATCACGGTGGCGTCGATCCCCTCCGCTGCAAGCCGATCAGCGGCCTCGACCGAGAAGTGAGCCATTGACCCATAGGAGATGATCGTCAGATCGCCGCCCATTCGTCGCAGCGCCGCCTGACCGATCGGGACGCGATGATTGCCTTCCGGAACCGGGCCGACTGCGAGGCGGTAGAGCTTCTTCGGCTCAAGGAACATCACCGGGTCGGGATCGTCGATCGCCGAGAGGAGCAGCCCCTTGGCGTCGGCCGGCGTCGAAGGCGTCACGATCTTGAGGCCCGGTATGTGGGCGTAGAACGCCTCGATCGACTGTGAGTGGTAGAGGGCGCCGTGAATTCCGCCCCCATACGGCGTGCGGATCACCATCGGGCAACGCCAACGCCCATTGGTCCGGTAGCTGATCCGAGCGACTTCGGAGAGGATCTGATCGAACGCGGGATGGATGAAGTCGGCGAACTGGATCTCGGCGATCGCCTTCGTCCCTGTCGCAGCGATCCCCACACCGAGGCCGATGATCACCGACTCCGCCAGGGGAGCGTTGAACGAACGCCCGGACCCGTACGCGTCGGTGAGCCCGACCGTTGCCTTGAAGACTCCGCCTTTCGGATCAGCCACGTCCTCGCCGAAGATGACGGTCTGCGGGTCGCGTCCCATCGCGTAGTGCAGCGTCCGGTTGACCGAGGTGATGAGGTTGATCTCTTCACCGGCGAGCGCGGGTTCCATCGTTTCGACGGCAATCGAGGGGACGATCGGATTCGCATAGACGTTGCTCGTCGCATCCGTCGGATCCGGTGCGTTCTCCGCAGTCGTGGCCGCACGGTTGACGACGGCCATGACCTCGTCCTCGAGACGCCCTTCTGCGGCGGCATCGAGGGCGCGCTGCTCAACGAGGTACTGGCGGAACTGGGGGATGGGGTCCTTCCGTCGCCACAGTTCGACTTCCTCGCGGGTCCGATAGAGCTTGTCATCATCATCGGACGTGTGGGCGTAGTACCGGTAGGTCTTCGCCTCGATCAGCGTCGGGCCCTCCCCTGCTCTGGCGCGGGCCACGGCTTCGCTCGATGCCGCGTACATGGCGAGGACGCTGTTGCCGTCAACGACGACCCCCTCCATCCCATAACCTTTGGCCCGATCGGCGACCTGACCGGCGACTTCTTCCGCAGCCGGCACGGAGATCGCGTAGAGGTTGTTCTGGATGACGAAGATCACCGGGAGCTTGTGAATCCCGGCGAAGTTCATCGCCTCATGCCAGTCACCTTCCGACGTCGAACCTTCCCCACCCGAGACGTAGACGACACCGTCGGAACCGCGCCGCTTGAGTTCGTATGCGATACCGACCGCATGGGGATACTGCGTGGCGATCACCGACGAGTGCGTGAAGAGGTTCAGATCGGGTTCGGACCAGTGGTTCGGCATCTGCCTGCCACCAGAGGACGGGTCGGCTGCCTTGGCGAACTGGCCCATGAAGATGTCCTCGGCCGAAACACCCAGGCCGATGTTGAAGGCGATGTCGCGGTAGTACGGCAGCGACCAATCGCGCTCCGGATCGAGAGCCGCGGCGATACCGATCTGCGTGGCCTCGTGACCGGACACGGAGACGACGAACGGAATCCGCCCCTGGCGGTTAAGCGCCCAGATTTTCTCGTCGAGTCGTCGCGAGATGAGCATCTTGCGGTAGAGGTCAACGAGGTCATCCTTCGTCAGCCCGAGTCCGAAGTGGTCGATGTGGCCGTCGAATTCGGTGGTCACGGCTCTCCTTTCACGTCCCGCTTGATTGTGGATTGAAGCGGGAGCCTCCTGCCTGATCGATTCTCTCCTGAGCGAACCGCACCGCGGCGTCATGTGTGTCTACACCGTCGCTGTCGGCGGTCTCGAACACAGCAATGACGTTGTCGTGGATTTTGTCAACCATCTCCCCGGCTCGTTCCGCCGAGTAACCGCCGGTTTCAGCTGCAATATTGATGACACCGCCCGCGTTCACGACGAAGTCCGGGGCATAGAGAATGCCTCGCTCGACGATCAGCGCCATGTCGTCGTCGGTAGCGAGTTGGTTGTTGGCGCAGCCGGCGATTGCAGCACAGTTCAGGCGCGGAATCGTCGCTTCGTTGAGCGTGGCGCCGAGTGCACATGGAGAGAAGATGTCGCACTCGACGTCGTAGATCTTGTCCACGGAGACGCCCCGCGATCCATAGGTTCCAACGGCATGCGCCACCGCGTCGGCGTTAGCGTCGGTGACGACGGTCTCGACGCCGACTTCGGTCAGGCGTCGCACGAGATCCATCCCGACCTTCCCGACGCCTTGGACGGCGATGCGCCGTCCGGCGAGATCGGCTGATCCCCAGAGCCGCTCTCCGATGCCGCGGAACGAGGCCATGACACCGCGTGCGGTGGCGGGTGACGGGTCACCCGATCCGCCCTGCGAGAAGGGGAGGCCGGAGACCCAAGGAGTCTCTTTGGCGATCAGGACCATGTCGTCGGTCGTCGTCCCGACATCAGCGGCTGTGACGTATCGGCCACCGAGGGAGTCGACGACACGGCCATAGGCGCGGATCAGGGATTCGCTCCGGACCGTTGCCGGGTCGCCGATGATGACGGCCTTGCCTCCACCGAGGTCAAGCCCTGCGGCGGCGGACTTCAAGGTCATTCCTTTGGAGAGGCGCAGGACGTCCTTCAGAGCCGCTGCTTCATCGGCATACGGATAGAAACGGGTCCCACCGAGAGCGGGACCGAGTGACGTGTTGTGAATCGCGATGATCGTCTGCAGACCGCTCTCGTGATCTACGCCGAAAAGTACCTCTTCGTGCGATTCGGTACCGATCGCTTCGAAAACTCCCAACGCGACTCCTTTCGACGGACCGCCAAGGACATGGTTCGAGTTGCAGGGCGATTCTAACTGAGAGGTTCCCCGTCAGTTCCGGAACCCCGCCCGGTACCATCGCTGGATGATCAGCACGGCCTACCTCAGGGTATTCGTCACCGGTGACGCCATCGATACAGAGCCACATGACGAGACCATTTCCGGCGATCGTATGGTCCGTTCTGATGGCCGGTTCGTTTGGGATGAATCGTTGCGAGAGGATGCCTTCGTTGCTGTGTGGAACGGTCTGTCGTACGTATGCCCGCGCAACACCCGGCTCCGCATGGTCGAAGGAGTGCTGGCGTTCTCGGGGACGTATCCGAAGATCCCCCTCGTGAGCGAAGAAGAACGTGAATCGTTCAAGCGGGAGCTCGCCGCTCTTCGCTCTGCCAATCGGAGAAGCCATATCCTCGCGTCGCCTTGGCACGTCCCGTTGCGCTGGTTCGGTGCCTTCAACCCATCTGAACGGGAGATTTACGAGCGTCACGACGGCCTCGGGATCCGCTACCGGACGGATCTCGGTGAGGCCGTTGATCGCATCGGTTGGGCTGTTCGCGTGCTCGACGGTGCCGGTTTTCCCGAACCGGTCATTGACCAGGTCCGCGATCTCGAACGGTGGCTCGCTGAGTTCCCCGCCGGATCGATGCTGGAACTCGACTATGCAACGGTGGCCGACCACTTTGCCGATGGAGATCTCACGTTCGATGAGTCTGCCGAGGACGTTCGCGAGAGTCTTGAGGCGCTCGAGAGCGGAGACGGCGATGCATCCCGTGCGGCGTACGGGAGAGTCTCACGACGGTGGGCAAGCCGACAGGCACTCACGTTCGCGAATTGATCTCGCGTGGCCGTGACGCCGTCGGGCTGGACATGGTCGGTATCCTCCGCACGTCATCGAAAGGACCGACATGACCACTGACTACCCGGCCGTACCCGAGCCTGTTCCTTCCGAGTCACGGGGTTGGGCTACGGCCGCTCATCTGATTCCATTGATCGGGCTGGGATTCATCGCGCCGCTCGTCATCTGGCTGATGAAGCGCGACGAGGATCCGTTCGTCGGGTATCACGCGCGGGAGGCGCTGAACTTTCAGATCTCCTTGATCATCTACGTGATCGGATCGATCATCCTGATGCTCGTGCTCATCGGGTTCATCCTCATCTTCGTGGTCCCGATCTTCGCCCTGGTCGTGATGATCATCGCCGGGATCAAAGCAGCGAACGGTGAGTTCTACCGGTACCCGCTCACGCTCCGGTTCGTCACCGGCTGATGGGTGACAATGCCGCGACCTGGAAGCTGGTCGTTGGCTACGTCGTATGGCTCCTCGCTTCGGCTGCCATCGCTCTGATTGGGGGCCTGCTCGTCGGTGTCATCGCGACATTCTTCGGCGTCGAATCCCAATCTGCGGACAGCCAGAGCCTGATCGCGATCGTCGCAGCGATCGGTTTCGTTGTGCTGGCGGTCCTTCCGTTCCTGCTCAGACGGCGGATGAGTCGGCCCGGCTCAGGGGTCCCAGACTGAGGATCGCCGCTCCGGCGAGGCCGTCGTTGGCCTCGAGGGCGAACGTGCGGCGAGTGCCGTCGGCGAGATCGAGCGTCGTCTCCCACGCTTGGATCGACCGCTCATCGAAGATGCGCTCCATGTCGTGGCCGACACCATTATCGGTGACAACGGTCTTCTGCAACAGCAGCGATGGGGCATCGTCGTCGTTGACGAACGTGCAGGTGATT
>JBLWQS010000101.1:0-5943 GCA_048452705.1 Acidimicrobiia bacterium | reverse complement strand
GATGTCCGGCGGCCAGCAGCAACGGGTGGCCATCGCTCGCGGCATCGTCAAAGATCCGCCGCTGTTGCTGTGCGACGAGCCGACCGGTGCGCTCGACCTCGAGACGGGACGATCGATCCTCGAGTTGCTCAAGTCGACGACCGAGGGAACAGACCGGACCGTCTTCCTCGTCACGCACAACTCCACGATCGCGGACATGGCGGATCGGGTCATCAAGCTCCGTGACGGCAAGATCGTCGGCGACGACGTGAACCCGAACCCGGTTCTCCCTGTGGAGCTCCGCTGGTGAGCTACCTCTCGAAGAAGCGTCGCAGGGACATGCGCCGCCAGCGGTGGCAGTTCCTTGCCGTCGGCATCACCGTCGTGATCGGCGTCATGATGTATGCCGCGACCTACGACTCGTACCTCAACCTCACCGCGAGTTACGAACAGACCTACGACCGCCTCGCATTCGCTGATACCACCGTGACCGGTGGCGACGAAGACCTCCCCGACACGCTGGCGGCTCTTCCCGGCGTGGCGGCCGTCACCGTGCGACACACCGCCGACCTGCCGATCACGATCGACAACGAAACCCTGCGCGGCAGATTGGTCGGCACCCCCACCGACGATCAGCCCGACGTCAACAAGATCGACCTACAGGAGGGCTCCTACATCTCGAGCAACGGAGACTTTGAAGCCGTCGCAGAGGTACACGTCGCACGCACGTTCGAACTGGAGATCGGCGACACCTTCACTGTCATCGTGGGCCCCGGGCAGGAAGTCAAGATCGTCGGTATCGCAGCCTCTGCCGAGTACATCTGGCCGGCGGCGAGCACCCAGGAGATCTTCCCTGATCCGGAGCAGTTCGGTGTCTTCTTCGTGGACGAGAACCTCGTCGCCCAACTCCCGCCGACCGTCTCGGCTCGCGAGACATTGGTTCTCTACGACGACGGCGTCGACACGGCAGCGGTCGATGCCACCGTCCACGACGCAGCCACCGCGGCCAACGCGGCCAGCATCCTTACCCAGGCCGATCATCCCTCGAATTCGACGCTCCAACTCGACGTGGAGGGATTCGGCGAGATGGCGGTCGCATTTCCGATCCTCTTCCTAACCGCGGCGGGGATGGCCATCTACGTGCTTCTCACCAGGATCGTGTTCGCACAGCGCTCCATCATCGGCACGCTACGCGCCTCAGGAATGAGCGCACGAGAGCTCCGTCGGCACTACCTGACCTTCGGCCTCTGGATCGGTACAGTCGGCGCAATCGTCGGCGTGGTCCTCGGAGCCGTGTCGGGCGCACTGATGACGGAGATGTACACCGGATTCCTCGACATCCCCGACACGGTCGTGGTGATCCGGCCGCTAACGATCATCGGCGGTCTCCTCTTCGGCATAGTGGCTGGGACCTTGTCGGCTCTCGTCCCTGCCCGTGCCGCCTACAAGATCGAGCCGGCAGAAGCGATGCGTGGTGCGGCGCCGCTGATGTCGGGTGGCAAGAGTTGGCTCGAGCGTGTCATACCGCCACTATCGAAACTGTCGGTGCGTACCCGGATGACACTGCGCGGCATGGGGCGGTCGAAGCGACGAAGCCTCTCCACCGTTCTCGGCGTTGTGTTCGCCCTTGTCCTGATCCTCGCTTCGGGTGGGATGATCGATTCCATCGTCAACATGATCGAGAAGCAGTTCGAGGTGGTGTTCATCCAGGATGCCTCCGTACTGGCATCGGAACCCGTGAACGCGGACCTGATCGAGCAGATCGATGCCAGCCCCGGCGTAGATCGTTCAGAGCCCGTGGCCAGTTTCAGTGCTTCGGTCACGACCAACGGCGAGACCCTGGCCACAACGCTCCAGGGGTTCGAAGAGGGAACGAAGATGCACGGGTGGACGAATCCGTCCGGCAGCCTCCCGTCGTCGGGGATCCTTGCCGGCGGAGGCATCGTCGACAAGCTGGGTGTGTCGGTTGGTGATCGGCTCACGATCGAACTGCCCACGCACGACGTCTCGATCGAACTCGAGATCGTCGAACTCGTCGATGAGCCGATGGGGATTCCCCTCTACGCACGCAACGACGTGATAACCGATGCGCTCCGCGAAGCGGGAGTCGCCGATCCCGAGGCCCTCATGGCAGAACCAACCGTGACCACGGTGATGACACTGTTCGACCCATCATTCACCAGGACCTATGTGATCAATGAACTCGAGGGCATCGACAGCGTGCTGGCCGTGCAGGACGCAAGATCGCTCTATGACACGGTTCAGCAGTTCCTCGGTTTGTTCTACGCGTTCACCGGGATCATGCTCGGATTCGGAGCGGTGATGGCGTTCTCGCTCATGTTCAACACGATCTCCGTGAACATCGCTGAGCGATCAACGGAGTTCGCCACGCTCAAGGCCAGCGGTATGTCGGACCGGACGATCGGATGGATGATCGTGGGAGAGAACCTCTTCCTGACGATCATCGGTCTCGTCCCCGGCATCATCCTCGGTGTTTGGGCGGCGAGCGCCTTCATGAGTCTCTTCAGCAACGATTCGTTCAACATGTCGCTGATGATGAGTCCGTGGACCATCGTTCTGGCGGCGCTCACGATGGTGGCTGTGGCCTTGCTGTCGATGATTCCCGGCGTCCGGTCCGTGAAGCGTCTGGACATCGGCGCGGTCGTTCGGGAACGGGCGGCGTAGGGAAGTCCTCTACGCTCCGTGGGACATTCGATCGCTGAGGAAACACCATGGGTGACGTTGACATCGAGCACTACCGCAAACTGGAGCGCATGTACCTCAGCGCGCCCATCAACGACTTCTTCCGGCCCACGATCGCTATCGAACGTGGCCGGGCGGTCATCACGAACCCGGTTCGAAGGGAGTTGTTCCACGCAGCAGGCGCCGTCCACGGTTCGGTCTACTTCAAGGTGCTCGACGACGCTGCGTGGTTCGCCGTGAACTCGCTAGTGACTGACGTGTTCGTTCTCACGACCGCGTTCACCACGTATCTCACGCGACCACTCTCCTCAGGAACGCTCACAGCCGTCGGAGAGGTCCTCAACGAAGGCCGGACACAATGGCTCGCACGGGCCATCGTCTACGACCACGAGGACCGGGAAGTCGGGCGCGGATCGGGAACATTCGTGAAGAGCAGGAGTCCGCTGACACCCGAAATCGGGTACGCGTAGCCCCGCACTTCGCTCAAGGACCCGACCAACTCGACCGATTCTCTAAGTGGAACCTCTTCTCGAGTTGGTGATCTCACTGGATACGACATCCCGAAACTCAGCAGGCGGCACATCGGTCGAATCGCCGCCCACGCTCCCAGATCCTGTATCTCAGCAGACGGCGGTAGCCGAACTGGGCCGGGCCGCTCTCACCGGTCTGGACGTCCAACACGTGTTCAGCCTTGCGGTCGATCTGGTCCGGGAGTCCCTCGGTGTTGACCACGTCGAGATTCTCCGTCGACGGTCCTCCGACGAGCCGTTGATGCTCGTTGCCGGCCGGGGATGGATGGATCACGTGCCTGCCGACGAACCAACCATCTCGTGCGAACCCAACGCGCAGGCGGGATACACGTTGATGTCCGCCGCACCGGTCTTCGTCCAGGATTTGAGGCACGAGAAGCGGTTCGTGCCCCAGCCGATCTATCTCCAACATGGTGTCGTGAGCAGCGTGAGTGTGGCCATCTCCGATGGGGAGAAGCCGGTCGGAGTGCTCGGCGCGTACGCCCTTCACCGACGCACCTTCACCGCGGACGACGGCGACTTCCTCCTGTCGATCGCCAGACTCATCGAAGGCGCCGTCCAGAGCAACCGCGCTCGACAACAGATCCAACTCCATTTGTCACTCCAGGAACAGCGCCTCCGGCATGCGGTCGCACTCTCAACGTGTGCCCAATCCCTGCTTGCCACAACCGGCGCCGACCGGCTGGAGCGCGCCGCGGAAGCACTTCTGAGCGCTACCCGGGCCACCCATGTCTTCGTCAAGCGCAACGTGGCGGATTCCGACCTGGGGATCTCCTCCACGAAGGTCGTTGAGATCGAACGAGAAGAACCGTTCGTACTGCTCACCGAAGAGCCGGAAGACACCGAACAACACCCCTACGCGACAGCCGCCAGCCCTGTCGGGTTCGAACTGGACGTTCCCATCTTCGTAGAGGGGGAACGGAGCGGGCTGATCGGCTTCGCCGACACGACCGCCGTCCGAGAATGGACCGAAGACGATCTGTTACTACTCACCACCGCCGCCACAATGATCGGCGCCTTCTGGGAACGGGAGATTGCCAGGGAACGACGCGAACAGACCATCCAAACCAAAGACAGCATCATGGCGAGCGTCAGTCACGAGCTCCGCACTCCGCTCTCGGCGGTGCTGGGATTCGGCCAGATCCTCCAGGACGATGGCGGGTCGCTGACGACGGCGGAACGCTCAGATCTCGTCGAGACGGTCGTACGGCAGGCTACGGATCTCACCAACATCGTCAACGACCTGCTTGTTGCTGCCAAGACCGACACGGGCACACTCCAAGTGACCAAGGTACCGGTCACACTGCGAGCCCAGACGGCTCAGGCCCTTGAGGGCTTTGAGCACGAGCAAGCCGCCCATATCGTGCTGACGGGTGAAGCGACCAGAGCAGTGGGTGATCCTCACCGCGTCCGTCAGATCGTCCGCAACCTCGTCTCCAACGCTCTTCGCTACGGCGGCGGCACCATTCGGGTCGAGGTATCCGCCGACGCCGATACCGCCCGAGTGCTCGTTTGCGACGACGGATCGCCGATTCCGGCGAGAGACCGCGACCGCATCTTCGAGCAGTACCAACGAGCTCACGATGTTCCCGAGCTCGCCGATTCACTCGGTCTGGGACTCGCGATCTCTCGGCAGCTCGCCCGCCGCATGGACGGTGACCTCACCTACCGTCACGAAGACGGAGAGAGCATCTTCGAACTCGCACTGCCGAGAGCTGATTGACCGCTCGCTCTTGTGGCCTCGGCCCGGTCCCGTGATGCAGGGTCGCCGTCCGGACGGCGCCGCCTACTCGCCGATCGACATCTCTGGAGTCGTCCAAACACCGCCGTTGTCGCTCGACGCTACTGCGGCTTCGACGAACGCGACGCCGAGAACACCATCGATGGCCTTCGGGAACTGGTTAGCCAGAGGATCGACCGAAACACCGGAGCGCCTGGCGGCGATGGCCTCGGCAGCGTCGGAGTAGATGTTGGCGAATCCCTCATGGAAGCCCTCCGGGTGGCCGGCCACGATGCGACTCGCTCGTGATGAGAGCGGAAGTGTTCCCGGCCCGTTCGGCGTTCGGATCTGAGCGGGACCCGTGAACGGCTTGAAGATCAGCCTGGTCGGCTCCTCCTGCATCCACTCGACAGTCCCCCGGGTGCCGGAGACCCTGATGCGCAAGCAGTTCTCGACACCTGCCGCAGCCTGGGTAACCCAGAAGCTGCCCCTGGCGCCGTTGTCGAAGTGCAGCATCGCCCCCGCGTAGTCGTCCACCAATCGGTTCGGCACGATGTGCCCCACTTCGGCTGCCACCTCCGTCACCTCGAGTCCCGTGACGAAGCGAACGAGGTTGTGGGCGTGGGTGCCGATGTCTCCCATGACCAGAGAAGGACCGCCTTTGATGGGGTCGTATCTCCACGGCACCGAGCCTTCAGGATCCGGATCGTTCTCATCGGCTTTGCCGCCCTGTACGTACTCCACCTGCACAAGACGGATCTCACCGAGTTGCCCGGCTTCGACCATGGCACGGGCCTGGCGCACCATCGGATAGCCCGTGTAGTTGTGCGTCAGGGCGAGAACGAGACCCGTTTCGTTCACACGAGCCAGCACGTCCAGTGCCTCATCGAGCGTGTTGGTGATGGGCTTGTCGATGATCACGTCGAACCCTCGACTCAGGGCTCCCATCGCGTAGACATGGTGGCTGTCGTTGGGCGTCATGATCGCCACGACGTCGGCACCATCGCTGCG
>JBLWQS010000100.1:0-5945 GCA_048452705.1 Acidimicrobiia bacterium | reverse complement strand
GAGTGAAGAAAGAGGGCTGGACGCACGTAGTGCGTGGCGTCTCCTTCCTTCCCCTCAGGGGAGGGTGGCAGCGACGAAGGAGCTGACGGGAGGGGACAGAAGGTTCCTCATCCCGTTCAGGCTTTGACCCCCTCCGCCTCCTTCCCTTCGTCGGCACCTCCCCCGTCTGCGACGGTGGAGGAGAAGACCAGTCCCCTCGGCCTAAGGAGTTGTTCCGTATCATCGCGCTATGGACATCGACGCTGTCAACTCTCGGATTGCTGAGTTCCATCGGGGGAAGAAGTGGATCCTCCTTCCCGATGCGGCCGCCGCGGCGACGCCGCTCGTTGAGCAGCTTCACGACTGGGGTGCCGCGGGAGTGATGGTCATCGCCGCTCTCGAGGGTGTCGGAGATCTGCCGGTGGCGGATCGGATCCACTACACGCGAACGAGTGGTGATTCCGTGATGCAAGGGATCCGCGCCTACCTGAAATCTGTTGAGCGTCCCTCAGCGTTGCTCGGCGGATCGGTCGAGGTGTTCGACCCGGATCATGAGGCGATGATCCTGGGCGGAGGGTTCAGTCGCCTCGACACCCTTGCGGGTCGTCCCGTTTACGGGGCGAGACCGGGAGTGGGGGGTGCGCTCGAGGACAAGACGACGGTCGACCAACTCTGGGACGACGCACAAGTCCGCAGAGCCCCCTCGGTCGTCGTACCGGTAGCCGATGCGGTCGCCGCGTCGATTGCGATCGGAACACAGGCCGGAACGGTCTGGGCAGGGGACAACACCGAGGGATGGCACGGGGGAGGGGAGTATGTCCGCTGGATCAAGAATGCCGGGGACGCGGCCGCCGCTCTTGAGTGGTTCTCGTCCCATGCCGAGACAGTGCGTGTCATGCCGTTCCTCGATGGGATTCCCTGTTCGATCCACGGATTCGTTACTCGCGACGGTGTCGCCGTGTTCCTTCCCGTGGAGATGGTGATGCTGCGACACGCATCGAAGTCGGAGTTCATCTACGCCCAGGCGGCGAATTTCTGGAACCCACCCACCGAGGTGCGAGACGAGATGCGAAAGGCAGCTCGTCGGGTCGGCGAGCTTCTGCAGGAACGACACGGCTACCTCGGTGGCTTCGGAATCGACGGTGTATGCACTCGAGACGGATTCTTACCCACCGAACTCAACCCGCGCCGCAGCATCGGACACGAACTTCAGTCGAGGGCAGCCGATCTGGCACTCGACAGTATGGAGCGCATGATGATCGAGGGTGATCTCGACATCGCGGCTCAGGATCTGGAAGAGACGATCGTCTCGGCTGCTTCGACCTCGCGGAGAGGTGGCATGCTTCTGCCGCTCACGACGACGTATGAGGCAGCGGAGACCGGAATCCGTTTCGAGTCGGGCCGGGCGATTGCCGTAGACATCGAAGGGGAGACCGACGCGACGATGGAGATCGGGCCCGCAGCGATGGGGTCGATCATCATCCTGCGACTCGACCCGGATCGCACACCGGTCGGCCCGTCGGTGGCACCGAGAGCGATCATGGCGATCGATCTGGCCCGTGAGTTATGGGGAATCGACATGCCACCGTTGGCGGCGGCACCTGATCTCTGTTCGTAGTCCGTATTCCGTAGTCCGTATTCCGTACCGGGGTTACGGCAGATCCAGGGGGATCTCTACGCCGGTTAGTGGGTCACCTTCTTCTGTGACCGTTCCTACGAAGAGGTCGACGGATCCGGAGGGGCCGTCGCTCAGGCCGACATCGAACGCGTGCCAGACATGGACGGGGGAGAGGGTCGACACCGATCGGTCGATGAAGACGCCGGTTGAGTCGGAGAGCCGGATCCGTACGGCGTCGATACCCGGCGCCGAGTAGCCGGCGATCTGGAGCGGGTAGAGACCGACACCGGCCTGGGGGCTCATGAGGACGATGCCGCCATCGGAGACCGGTGTAGCGGCAGGAAGACCTTCCCGTGCCGGTACCAGGTCGATGACGAGCCGGGCAGGTGATGTGGTCGTGAACGCCCGGGCGGCCGCCCGCCCGGCCAGATGAAGATCCACGGCGAGGCCGTCCGCGATGCCCTCGATGACGAACCATCCGTCGAGGAGATCCCCATTGAGCGTCGTATCGGCCACGGCTGAATCGACGATCGCGTCCGACAGCGTCACACGCACGATGCCGGTGTCGGCGAGCATCGAGACGCCGACGGGCCCGATCCTGGAAGCGGGCGATCCGGAAACGGAGAGGAACTCGATCTCGATCCGTTCACACCCGTCGAGGGCGTACCAGCGGACCCCGGCGATCGCTTGGGCGTCACGGCCCTGACTGTCGAGCGCCGCGACGACGCCTTCTTCGACGAACGGCAGTTCTCCGGAGAGGCATGACGGTGTGTCGGTCGAAGGCGCGGTCGTTGTTGTCGGAGCGATCGTGGTCGTCCCGCTCTCCTGCTCCGTGGGCGTGCACGCCGCCGCTGCGATCACGATGACGGTGATGAGTGATCGGAGACGCATCCGGCGAGCCTACCGAAGATCGGGGGGACCGTCGTTTGACAAATGGTCGAAAAGTGCCGACCATACGGCAGATGTCGACCATCGGGCAATCGCGATCAACAGCGGACCCCACGGACGGACCGAACATGAGGACGTTCTTCGTGGTCTGGGCCGGACAGTTGGTGTCGCTCATCGGAACCAATCTGACCGGTTTCGGATTGAGCATCTACGTGTTCCAGCAGACCGGTTCCGTGACCCAGCTCGCCACGGTGATGCTCGCCTCACAACTCCCTCAGATCTTGATTACACCATTCGCCGGAGCTCTCGTCGACCGATGGGACCGGCGAAAGGCGATGATTCTGGCGGATGCAGGTGCAGGGCTCGGGACGATCGCGTTGGTCGTGCTCTATCTCACGGGCTCCCTTGCACTCTGGAACATCGCGATCGCCGTAGCCATTTCCGGACTGTTCCAGGCATTCCAGTGGCCCGCGTATTCGGCAGCGATGGCTGTTCTCGTTCCGAAGGAGCAATTCGGCCGTGCCTCCGGCCTCGTACAGATGGCCGAGGCGATGGGGCAGCTCGGAGGGCCGATCCTCGCGGGATTCGCCCTCGCATTCTCCGGGATCGGTGCCATCTTCGCCATCGACGTTCTGACGTTCTCGGTAGCGATCATCACCCTCCTCATCGTCAGATTCCCCAGACCGGCGGCGAGTGAAGCGGGCGCCGAGGGTGCGGGGAGTCTCTGGAGCGAGACGAAGTACGGTTTCAAGTACCTTGCGGCACGTCACGGATTGCTCGCTCTCCTCCTGTACTTCGCGGTGATCAATGTCGCCTTCGGTTTCGTCGGTCCTCTCTTCATCCCACTGGGACTCTCGCTCACGTCCGAGGCCGGTCTCGGAACGGCGTTCACGGTGGCGTCGTTGGGCATGTTGGTCGGTTCGATCGTTGCCAGCGCATGGGGAGGTCCCAAGAAACGCGTGATGAGTCTCGTCATCGGAGGCGCAATCCTCGGCGTTGTGTTCGCTGCGGTTGGGCTGAAGGCATCGATCCTCTGGATAACGGCCGTCATGTTCATCGGCATGCTCTCGATTCCCACCCTCAATGCGGCGAGTCAGGCGATCTGGCTGGCGAAGGTCGAGCCTGATCTTCAGGGCCGCGTCTCCGCAGTACGGAGATTCATCGCCCAGGGTGCGGTCCCCATTGCCTATGTGCTGGTCGGACCGCTCTCGGACCGGTTTTTCGAGCCGCTCATGGCTGATGACGGAACACTGGCCGGATCGGTCGGAGCAATCATCGGGACGGGATCCGGCCGCGGATATGGGCTGTTCTTCATCGTGATCGGCTTGTTCGTCGTGGCGGCATCCGCTGTGGCGTGGTCGTACTCGCCATTGCGTCACCTCGAACGCGACATCCCAGACGTTGTCCAACCGGGGGATTCGATCGCGTCGGAAGCGACGGTCACGGAGGATTCCGAGGTGTGATAGGTTCGGTCGATGGCCTTTCCGGCACCCGATCCCGACCTCGCAAACCGATTCCTCACCGACTCCGCCGCCACCGGAGCGCTCTTCTCTGAAGCCCGGCGCCTTCGCGACGAGGGCAAGGGAAGAACCGTCTCCTACAGCCGCAAGGTCTTCATCCCGCTGACCACGCTGTGTCGCGATCGGTGTACCTACTGCACATTCGCCAAGCCGCCGGGGGCAGGGGGCGTCTACATGACCCCCGACGAGGTGATGGCCGTCGTTCGCGCCGGGGAGAGCCATGGATGTACCGAGGCGCTGATCACGCTCGGTGACCGTCCCGAGGATCGATGGCCCGCGGCCCGGGAATTCCTGAACAGCAACGGCTACGCATCAACGCTCGATTACGTCGGGCACACGACCGAGCGCATCGTCGACGAGAGCACGCTGCTCCCGCATGCGAATCCTGGTCTGATGGACGAGGAGACGCAGCGGAGGCTTCGCAGATCGAGCCCGTCGCTCGGACTCATGCTCGAGAACATCTCGCCCCGTTTGATGGAACCGGGAATGCCGCACTACGACTGCCCGGACAAAGATCCGGTCGCGCGAATGGAGACGATCGAGACGGCGGGCCACCTCCGCATCCCGTTCACGACCGGGATTCTCGTTGGCATCGGAGAGACACCCGAGGAGATCGTCGCGAGCCTCTTTGCTCTCGCCGAGGTGCAACGTCGCTGGGGTCATCTCCAGGAGATCATCGTGCAGAACTTTCAGCCGAAAGCCGACACCCGGATGCGCGGCGTCGAGCCACCGTCGATCGAGTTCTTCTCCACCGTCGTCGCCCTGACTCGCTGGATCTTCGGTGCGGAGATGAACGTTCAGGTTCCACCGAACCTGACCCAGGATTTCGGGATCTACCTCGACGCCGGCATTAACGACTGGGGCGGTGTCTCACCGCTCACGATCGACTGGGTCAATCCCGAAGCACCGTGGCCGCACCTCGACCATCTCCAATCGGTCACGACGGATGCCGGATTCGACCTGCGACCTCGCCTGCCCGTCTATCCGGAGTATCTGAGCGAACGATGGATCGACTCAGTGCTGCTTCGCAGGCTCGTCGGCAGAGTGGACGATGAGGCGTACGCTGTGGTCGAGGAGAGGGCGACTACATGACGATGATCACATTCGTTCGAATGCGACCCGTTGACTCCGTCGTGGAGCGATGGGCGGAGAGCAGGCGTCGTGAGGGCGCGACCACCGTCGAAGTCAAGGCGCTCACCGAAGCGGATAGCGAAGTATCGATCGCCGTTGGGCTCATGCCGGTCGCCGGTGATGACGGGATAGCGGGTGCCCCGGCGCACGTGACCGGGCCGGAGCGGACACTCGCCCTCAGCAACGACGGCGTGCCCGGCTGGCAGTTGACGTTGGTAGCAAGCGGCAATCGGGCCGTGACGATTGATGCACTTGCTCGCACGCAGGCGGCGTTCCTCCGTGTCGGGCGGAGCAAGGTTGCCGTCGGTGCTCAGATTGCGGCGCTCCCAGGTGTGAACCCGAGGGTCTCCGTCTTCGTCGACACCGCGGAGGAGGCACTGGCTGCGGTTGAGGGCGGTGCAACCGATCTGCTCCTGCGTGGATGGAACACCGAGACGATCGGCCGACTTCGCGACATCCTGCCGTTCCCCCTCGTGGAGCGAACGGCCTTTCCACTCGAAGTGACCGTCGACCAGGCACGGGACCGTCTGGCAGGTGATGCCTTCAAGGCGTATCTCGATCTCGTTGATGCGTCGGGTGTCGTTCGTGCGCGAACGGATTGGGCTCCAGGCAAGGAGCTTCCTGCGCCGAATCCGGCCGGCCGATTCTCCGCTCAATGGAACGACGACGCATGGGCAAGCGAGCCGCACATGGGCGGGGGAGACGCGATTCGGGGCCAACTGCGTCGCATCCTCGACCGGTCGCTCGAGGGAAATCGTCCAAGTCGCGACGAGGTCCAGCGTCTCTTCGAAGCAAGAGGTTCCGAGGTG
>JBLWQS010000099.1:0-5990 GCA_048452705.1 Acidimicrobiia bacterium | reverse complement strand
TCGATCGCCAATCGAACACCCGCTTCGTAGTGCTCCTGGCTCGTATTGGCCACCGCCGCCGCGACCTCGTCGAAGAGAGGACGGGTCCCGAGAGAACGGGCACTCACCCGTGAGAGACGCTCAACGTCGCCTTCGATGGACTGGAGAGCCTCGTCGTAGGCTCGGGCCGGGTCGTCGCCGATCACGACATTTCGGATGATCAGGATCGTGTCCCTGAGTCGATCGATCGCGGCCAACCCACCGCCGACGTGCCACACCATCTCGGGAAGTCCACGATCATCAAGCGGCGCCTCAGGCAGCGCCTCGACGTACCGAACGACGTCGTACGCCAGGTATCCGACGAAGCCACCGTGCAGCGGTGGTATCGCACCTGGGAACCCACACTCGGGGCCGTCCGGTGTGCGGAATCGAGCAAGAAGCGACTCGAGGACCTGAAGAGGGTCACCATCCGGCAGGTCGATGTCGGCACCGACCGCCTCAGTCACGCCGTTTCGTGCAACCAGGGTGAACACCGGATCCCAGCCGACGAACGACCAGCGTGCCCACCGTTCGCCACCCTCGACAGATTCGAGGAGGAAACCGTCGTCATCGCCGACGAGGGCTTCGAACACCGACACCGGTGTCTCGCGGTCGCCGAGTACTTCAGTCGCGAGCGGGACCACCGAGTACTGATCGGCGAGTTCGAGGAACCGTTCTTTCGTCAACGAGATCTGCATGCGTCCACGTTAGGGCGGTTGCGTCGTCCGTAGCGCTGGAGGTGACGCCGGCGATTCAACGGCTAGGACGAAGAGAGACTCTCAAGCCCGAGCCAGTCCAGTATGTCCGAAAAGAATCCGGAGAGGTTGGCAACTCTGCCGGTCACCATGAACAAGCCGAACACAGCAAGGGAGAGTCCCGAGACAACCGTGATCACCGTGAAGTGACGCTTCACCCAGTCGAACGCTGAGAAGGCCTTCACCAGCAGCAGGGAGGTGAGGAGGAAGGGAATCCCTAGACCGAGCGAGTAGAAGAACAGCACGAGCATGCCCTGACCGACCGTCTCGGACGTCGATCCGAGAAGCAGCGCCGATGCGAGGAACGGACCGATGCAAGGCGTCCAACCGAACGCGAACGCGGCGCCCATGATCGGCGGTCCGAAGTAGCCGAACCTTCTGGCCCCGTGCGATTCCACCCTCCGCTCACGCATCACCGGAAGGAGCCAGGAAGGCGTCCACACAGCCGTGATGGCGATGAAGAGACCCATCAGCACGATGACCCACCCGGCGACGGTGCTGAAGATGGGCCGGGCGAGCCACGACGAGATCGACGTGGCCGTCGCTCCGAGTCCGACGAAAACCGCCGTGAACCCGAGTACGAACAGACCGGTCATCCCAACGACCCGCCGCATCGACACATCGCCCTCGGCCAGTTCCTGCATCGAGTAGCCCGACATCAGCGAGATGTAGCCAGGAAGAAGAGGGAGAACGCACGGCGACAGGAACGACGCAGCACCTGCGAGTACCGCGGCGACAAGATTGACTTCGCTCAAAGGAACCTCCGGAAGACCACCGTGAACAAGAACGGTAACGGCGCCCGAATTGTTCCCGGTCGGGTTTTGGCGACTCCGGCGGTAGTCTCCCCCACGCCCCTGATCCCTACTCCTTCACGAATGTCGCTCCCACAGTTCCTCAGCCCGACAAGCCCGTTCTCGCCGACCGATCGCAGGATCGTGTTTCTGCTCGGGATCGTCGCGTTCGTCGCGGGATATGGCGGGGCGCAGATGGCCCACACGCTCCCGTACGCTCGGCTCTCTCTGGACATGACCGAGGGAAACATGAGCGTGATCTTCGCGATCGTGCGAGCCGTCTCCCTGCTCGCAGTGGGTTTCTCCATCGTGGCGGATCGAAAGGGTCGCAAGGATCCCCTGATCGTCGCGTTCGGCCTCCTCGCCCTCGGAAGCCTCCTGACAGCGTTCGTGCCGTCCACCGCTGTCTACGTCGCTTCCCAGTCGATCGTCCGGGTCGCCGTCATCGCCATCGCCGCACTGGGGATGATCCTTCTCGCCGAGGAACTCACCCCGGGGATACGCGCATACGGAATGGGCCTCTACGGACTTGCCGGATCGCTGGGTGTCGGCACCGGCCTGCTCCTCCTACCGATCGCAGAACGCGCAGACACCGGATGGCGCCTCCTTTTCGCCCTCACCGGACTCGGCCTCCTCGCGATCCCGATGCTCATGCGTTTCCTCCCCGAGAGCAGGGCCTACCAACCGGGCCGCCCGATCTCGTTCATCGCAGCTCTCAAGATGGGTCTCGGACGACACTTCTGGCCCCTTGCCGGCGTGTCCTTCTTCGTATCCGCGTTCTCCGCTCCGGCGTTCGACTTCGTGCTCGAGCGTCTGATCAACGATCTCGCTTGGGAAGCGAGCGCCGCCCGGTTCCTGCTCATCGCCGCCAGCGGTCTCGGGGCAGTCGGCCTCCTCGTCGGTGGACGCATGGCCGATAGCACCGGTCGCCGCCCGACAGCAGCTATCTCACTTGCCATCGGACTCGTCGGTGGACTCGGCTTCTACCTTCTCGACTCCGGGTGGTTCCTTGCGATCTCGATCTTCCTTGCGACGCTGGGAGCCACGATGCTGACTCCCTCCCTCGGTGCGCTCAGAGCGGAGCTGTTCCCGACGCGGGTGCGAGCGACGTCCGCAGCATGGGTGACGAATGCCGCGATTCTCGGAAGCATCACCGGCTTCCTCATCGGTGGTGTCCTCATCGACCGGATCGGACTGCCCATGACCGTCGCCGCTCTCGGCTCCGGCCTCTTGATCTCGATCCTTCTGATCCTCAAACTGCCGGAGACGAAGGGGATGGATCTGGTCCGCTCCTCGCGAAGCGATTCACGTACCACCACCACAGAGTCGTAGCTCGGACGAGCATCAGAACGACGATCGCCGCCCACACTCCGACGAGACCCCATCCCATCGGCAGGACCGCCAGGAGAAGACCGATCGATGCCACCCCTGCTGCGAACGTGCTCCCAGCGAGGAAGCCGAATGCCGCACCCCCGATGGCGACGCCATCCCAAACGAAGACCAGTCCGTTGATGGGTTGCATCACGACAAGGATCGGAAGGATCGATGCGAACGCGAGGATCACCGCTTCATCCGTTGTGAACCACGAGGCCAGCCACGGCGACAACAGCCCAAGTGCCACAGCGAGCACGACGCCGAACAAGAGTCCCAGAGCCAGCAGCCGGTTCGAAACTTCTCTCGCTATGGACGGGTCCCCCGCCCCGAGTTCCTTTCCGACGATCGCCTGACCTGCGATTGCCAGGGCGTCGATGACCAATGCGAGGAAGATCCAGAGTTGGATCGCGATCTGGTGGGCCGCCACCGAGGCCGTTCCGATACGGGCAGCGACCATGGTGGCTGCGGTCAGTGCCGCCAACAGCGACGCGTTGCGGAGAACCATCGCCTTCCCTGCCCCGAACAGCGGGCCAAGCGTGCGGCGCTGAGGCCGACCGAACCCGATGCCCAGGTCAGCGCGGCGTGTCCAGAAGAAGAGAACGACGAACCAGATCGCACCGAACCACTGCGCCGTCACTGTCGCCCATGCGGCACCGGCGATCCCCCACCCCAGACCGAAGATCAGGACCGGGTCGAGCACGAGATTCACAACGTTCAGACCGAGCGTGACCACCAGCGGCGTTCGCGTGTCCTGGTAGCCGCGGAAGGCGCCGTGGCCCACAAGGATCACGAGCAGGGCGGGAACTCCCAATGCACGGATGCGAAGGTAGGTTGTCGCACCCTCGAGCACGTCGCTCTCGGCGCCAAAGGCACGCAAGAGAGGTTCGCCCGCGACGATCAGGCCAAACACAGCGATGACTCCGGCGACGGCCGATATGGCAAGCGCCGCAACGGTGAAGCGACCCGCTTCACTGCGATCGCCTGCACCTACCGACTGGGCGACGAGCGGTGTGACGGCGTACCCGAGGAAGTTGAAGATGGCGAACACCGCGAGGAAGATCGCCGAGGCGATGGCGACGGAAGCGAGTGCCGACGCACCGAGTCGTCCAACGAATGCGGTGTCGATCAGAGAGACGAGCGGATCGGCGGCGAGTGCGCCGAGCGCTGGGAGACCGATCCGGATGATCTCCCTGTCGTATGGGGTTCGTCGGAAGGCTTCGATCATTCCCGTGTCTTGTCGGGGTACGAGCACCGATCGGCGAGTGGGCATCCGACACAGGCGGGTTTCCTTGCGTCGCACACGTCTCGACCGAACTGGATGAACCGCATCGAGACGCCCTCCCAGTCCTTCTCTGGATAGAGGGCTTTGAGCGCGCTCTCGATCTTGACCGGATCCGACGCTGACACGAGCCCGAGCCGGTTCGACACTCGTTTCACGTGTGTGTCCACGGCGATCGCCGGGATGCCGAAGGCTTCCGCGAGCACCACACTTGCCGTTTTTCTGCCGACTCCTCGGAGCTTGACCAGTTCATCGAGATCGGCAGGGACGACGCCGTCGTCGCTCTCGATCAGATCGGCAGCCAGCGAGATGATGGACTTCGTCTTTTGGCGGTAGTACCCGGTCGAGAAGATAACTTCTTCGACTTCCTCAGGCTTCGCTGCTGCGAGGTCTTCAGGCGCCGGCCAGCGTTCGAAGAGTCCGGGTGTCACCTTGTTCACGTTCGCGTCCGTCGTCTGAGCCGAAAGAACGGTGGCGACTAGCAGATTCCAGGGATCCGCATAGTCGAGCGCAGTCGAGATATCCGGATACCGCTTCTTCAACCGGTTCAAGATGACCCGGGCGTTTCGACGTTCTTCGGTCGTGGGTGCAGCCATGGGGAGACAGTAGGCCCGCCACCGACGACACTCGCTCGGTGCGACGATTCCACGGCTGCACCAACTACATGCAATTCAGCAAGAATTTCTGGGATTTCTTTGTGGATTGTCGGTGTTTGCGGCTTTTCTGTCACTGGTGGTTGATACGTTGTTCATATGTTCAGATCTATCGATCAAACAGTCGAGAAGCGCAGAGAGTTGCGTGAACTCAAGGCGCAGGCGTCGCATATTCGGCTTCGTCAGGCGGTGATCGTCAACGACCTTGACAAGGGCAACATCGCCGGAGGTGACGGGTACCGCTCGATAACGGATTGGGTGTCTGCTGAAATCGACGTGACACGCACGACAGCGTCGGATCTCGTGAGTGCAGCCCGGCTATTGGCGAAGCAGCGTTCGGTCAACTAACGCCTGACCGGCTCCGCCGGTCGTGCTCAGTACCCAGCAAGCCGCCGCAGGCGGCCCGTTTCGCCACCACGTCGCGGTCCACATCAACAAGGTTTCCACATCGATCCCGACAGCCCACTATTGAAACGAAGGCTGATCAGAACCCCGGTAGGCCCCGACCCACCCTGACATGTCGGTCGGCCGTACTCAGTACTCAATACTCAATACGCAGTACCCGCCCCAGCACCAGTACACCGCCGCAGGCGGCCACGGACTACGGACTACGGATTACTCTCTCCGCCATGGACATTGCTGCAATCGTTGAAAAACGGGGACGTGTCGCCGGAGACCTGGTGCTCGTTGACGACTTTCTCAACCATCGGGTCGATCCTGTGATCATCGATGAGATCGGACGACAGATCGCCGAGCACTTCGCCGATCTCGAACCAGACCTCATCGTCACGGCCGAAGCTTCCGGGATTCCACCCGCGATGGCAACCGCCCGGTATCTCCCGGTGCCCGTGGTGTACGCCAAGAAGTACCACTCGATCGGCGACCGGGACACGCTCGTTCGTGAGGTTGTCTCTCCGACCAAGGGTGTCGAGTACCGCATCGAAGTGGCAAGGCGTGCACTCGAACCCGGTGGCCGTGCGCTCATCATCGATGACTTCCTCGCAGGTGGACGGACGGCACAGTCGCTCGGCCAGATCGTCGAGGAGTCCGGCGGTGTCGTCGCGGGCTACGCATTCGTGATCGAGAAGCAGTTCGCAGGCGGACGGGACCTCCTCAAGGC
>JBLWQS010000098.1:0-5993 GCA_048452705.1 Acidimicrobiia bacterium | reverse complement strand
CGGACGGTCCGATGGGCACGATCGGTGCGATCGCGAGGTTCACACTGTTGAACCCCACTCCCCCAACCGAATCGAGCACATCGCTGAATCGATCGGGCGAAACGACGATCTCCCACCGGTGCAGATCGGGCGCCAGCGATGACACCGTATCGAGAACCTGCCGATCCGGAACGCCCGCAGAGACGACACCGAACCGCATACCCCTGGACGTCAGGTCCCTCATCCTCCTGACACCGGCGGGCGTTGACAGGTCTCCGAGCGGAACACGTACGTCGCGGATTCTGGCCTCCCACAGCGCCAGGATCGGTGCATCGTTACGGATCCGCTTGCGAGTGAACTCGTCGAGACCGGCGGTCGGGAAGTCGGTAACAGTCATCCACCCGTGGCGCAGGCTCACACCGATCGGGCTCTCCCACCCCTGATCGAGCACCGTCTCAACTGCCACCGGCAGCGGTTCACCGAACGGAACGGATCCATACGATCGCAGAGGCGTCACGGTGTAGCCGTCGGCGGCGATGTCGACGATGAAGATGCCCAGCTTCGGTGGGTCGTCCCTCCCGTTCTCGGCCGGCGGACGAACAGCGGCGACTTCGGAGTAGTCCGGACGCACGAAGCCGGTCGACGGCGCAACGTACAGGTCGGTGGCCTCGTGCCGGTTGTAGAGGAACGTGTGCACATGCCCGGAGAAGACGGCCTCGACTTCACTGCGTTCGAGCAAATCGACGAACCACGATCGTGCCGGCTCGCCGATGTTGTCGTAGTGCTCGTTTTCGTACCGGTCCCGTACGAACGGCGGATAGTGCGTGAACAGGAAGATGCGCTGCCCAGCACTGCTCGCGGTACCGAGATCGGCTTCGAGCCATCGGCGCTGTTTGCCTTCTCTCTCGAGGCCCGAGTTCAGTACCTGCGTGTCGAGGATGACGAAGTGGCAGTTGTCGACGTCGAATGAACGGAACGACGGGCCCCATGCGTCCTCGAAGACGGGATAGTTCTCCTCCGCGACGGCAGGGACCGCGACAAGTGCGTCGGGTTTGTCTCCGACGTCGTGGTTCCCCGGAACGAAATGGATGGGATGACGAAGCCGCGCATAGACCCCCGCGGCGAGTTCGATCGCCTCGACATGCGTGTCCTCGACGGGGAGGGGATGAACGATGTCTCCGAGATGGACAACGAACGAGGCATCGATGCGATTGCAGAGGTCGACGATGAACTCGTTGCGCTGCACCAACCACGCGTTCGACGGATAGGCGTCGATCTCCTGCTCGGGTGGACGGATGTGCGAATCGGCGATGACGATGAAGCGGAGCCCAGCACCGTCACGAGTCGACGAGCTGTGAGGTTCCACCTTCATCCTTCTTCTCGTACGCAGGCCATCGATGGGCACGGTACACAACGTATGATGCGCAACCCTCGAGAGTCGAACTCATGCGCATCGAAACCCCCAGGAAGCGACGCCGTCGGCACGCCGTCGAGGCGCCGTTCCCGGAACGATGGCAGACGCTTCTCGAGACCAACATGGCGCACTGGCGATGGCTCGACGACGACGAGCGCGACCACCTCGAATGCCTCATCAAGGGGTTCCTCTTCGACAAGAGATTCGAATGGGTCGACGATCTCGAAGAGTCGGAAGAGATCAAGATTCTCGTGGCTGCGTCCGCCTGTCTTTTGATCCTGGGTCTCGAACAGGTCTACTACCGCGACGTCACCTCGATCATCATGTACCCGACTCAGACAACTCAGAAAGGGCACCGGGGTGCACCCGAAGCGGCCGGACTCGCAACCGACGCGATCGTGCCGATCCTCGGCGAGGCCATGTTGCACGGTCCAATCCTGATCGCGTGGGACTCGGCCAAACGGTCGGCGGCTCGCGCGAACACCGGCCACAACGTGATCTACCACGAGTTCGCACACAAGATCGACATGGCCGATGGAAGCGCCGATGGTTTACCTCCGATGGCGCATTCGCAGCGGGATCGATGGGAAGAGGTGTGCCGCCGGGAGTACGAAGCCTTGAGAGATGGCACGAACGATGAGCCTTTCCTCAGCGCATACGGGGCCGTCAACCCCGCAGAGTTCTTCGCCGTCGCCACCGAGTTCTTCTTCGACCGTCCAATCGACATGGAGTCTCACCGGCCGGACCTCTACGAAGTCATGAAAGGGTTCTACCGCCAGGATCCGGCAGAACGCGAACGCCGATGCGAAGCCGGAGAGAAGTAACACGTCGCAACCTCAGACAGGTACCGCCGGCACTTCGAAGCGAGAGGAGTGGGCGGCCAAGACCAGGCCGAAGATGATCAATGTGATGCCAAGCCAGGCTCCGATTCCCGGCCTCTCACCAAGCACGAGCACGCCAAGGATGGTCGCCGTCACCGGCTCGGCGAGCGAGAGGGTCGCAGCGCTGCTCGAATCGGTGTCTCGCAGACCGGAAATGAACAGCAGATACGCCGCGGCAAGCGTTGCAAGCCCCAACCACAGGACCATCACAACACCATCCACGGTGCGAACGAACGACAGATCCTGCGTCAGGGCCACGGGCACGAGGATCACGGCAGCCACACTGAAGACCGCCGCGGACGAGTGACGAACGGAACCGAGCCGGGCCAGGCGGGCAGCACTGACAACGTAGACCGCGTATGACAGCCCGGCGGCCAGGGCCAGGAGTACACCAAGCCCGTCGACGGCGACCTCTCGTATGGAAATCGCAAGGATCGCCAGCCCAATGATCGCGGGAATCGTCGCAGCGATCCATCGCCGACTCGGCCACCTGTGTGCGTACAGCGACTCGATTACACCGACGAACACCGCTGCCGACCCGAGTGCAAGCAGCGTCCCCACGGCAACGCCGGTTCGGTGGACCCCGGAGAAGAAGAAGAGCTGGAACCCCGCCACGCCGACAGCGGCCAAGACCGTCGCCGGACACACCAACCACCGCCAGCCGTTTCCGCCCTTCCTGAGCGTCGCGACGACGACCAGCACCGCTGCACCCGACAGCAGTCGCAGCGACCCCACGGCGAGCGGACTGGCCGCAGCCGGACCCAACTCCTGAGCGGTCCCGGTTGTACCCCAAAGGACCGCGGCAAACAGGATCAACCACATGCCACGCATCGGTGGATCGTACAGGAACGGCACCCTCCGGGCATCAGAGGCCGCCGCGGAACGTGAAGTGGCTTGGGTATGTAGGAGCTGTGGCCTTGCCCGGTTTTGTGGGGTCGGGACGCTTGGATCGGTTGTGCTTGGGACTCGTAAGGAGGATCATGCGCCACCGCCGAAGCAGAAACTCGCGTTGCCATCGACGCACGACATCGAGCACGTAACATCCAACGACGATCTCCCTACGAACGGAGTCACCATGAGAGACCTGCATTCCTTGACGATCCGATCCGCTCGTCTTCGCTCCAAATCCGGTGTGTTCGACATTGTGATCCGCGACGATCACATCGCTGCGATCGTCGATGCGGGAAACGCCGAACCAGACGACCTCGAAATCGACGCTGTCGGCAACCTCGTCACTGAGTCGTTCGTCAACACGCACCTTCATCTCGACAAGGTCTTCACACTGCAGCGCCTCGGCGACGCAGCCCTGGCTGAGTATCAGAGCGGCGACATGGGCAAAGCGATGTCGGCGATCGAAACGGCCGCAGCCGTCAAGGTGGGCCAGGATCCCGAGGCGATGCTCACGGCGGGAAGACGGGCTCTTGCGATGGCGGCGTACTACGGCAATACCCACATCAGGGCGCTCGCCGACGTCGACTCCAAAGCGGGTATTCGAGGCGTCGAGGTTCTCGTCGCTCTGCGGGAGGAGTTCGCCGGTGTGGTTGATCTTCAGGTCGTGGCGTTCGCTCAGGATGGGATCATCCGCGAACCCGGCACCGAGGAACTACTCCGGACGTCCATGGAGATCGGAGCTGATGTCGTTGGCGGCATCCCGTGGATCGAGTACACCGAGGCCGCCATGGCCGAGCACGTGCGCATCGTCTTCGACATCGCCGTTGAGAACGACGCCCCCGTCTCGATGCTGCTCGACGATGCCGGTGATCCGGGCCTCCGCACACTGGAGATGATGGCAACTGAAGCGCTCCGTCGAGCATGGGAGGGACGGGCGCTCGCCCACCACGCAAGGGCGATGCAGCTCTACCCGGACCCGTACTTCGAACGTCTGGTGGCCCTGCTGAACGCGGCCGATGTGGCCGTGGTCTCCGATCCTCACACCGGACCGCTCCACGCCAGGGTGCGCGAACTGATGGCTGCCGGTATCAACGTCAGCCTCGGCCAGGACGACATCTCGGACGCCTACTACGCCTTTGGTCGGAACAACATGCTCGAAGTCGCGTTCCTGGGTGCACATCTGCTGTGGATGATGTCCGAGGCCGACATGGAGTTGCTGTACGACGCCGTCACCGTCAATCCAGCGAAAGCCATCGGCCTTGAGTCCCACGAAATCGCCGTCGGCAATGTTGCGAACCTCGTAGTCCTCGAAGGACACACCGTCGCGGAGGCGCTGCGTTTCCACGCAGCCCCCCGAGCCGTGGTCAGCCACGGCCAGTTGATCGACCGTGATGCCATGAAATCGGGCGCCGGGGTTCCGTAGCCTCAGCCGGTCAGTGTCTGATCGAGATCCGCGATGATGTCTTCGACGGCTTCGATGCCGACGGAGAGACGGACCAGGCCATCGGTGATGCCCGACGCGGCGCGTTCCTCCGGAGGAACCAAGCGGTGTGTCAGCGATGCAGGGTGCTGGATCAACGTGTCGACGTTCCCGAGGCTGACTCCAAGCTTGGCGAGTTGAACCCGGTCGAGAAGGCGGGTAGCGGCATCGTACGAACCAAGATCGAAGGCGATCATGGCACCGAATCCATCCATCTGGCGGGCTGCCACAGCATGTCCGGGATCGTCGGGTAGACCTGGATAGTGGGTAGCGGCAACCGCAGGATGCTGGTCGAGGAACCGCGCAACGGTCATGCCGCTCTCTGTATGACGGGCCATCCTCAGGGGAAGCGTCTTGAGTCCGATGTTCGTGAGCCAGCAGTCGAAGGGGCTCGGCACGCCGCCGATGCCACCGACGAGGGGCTTGAGTCGGTCTGCCATCCACTCGGGATCGCGGGCCACCACCGCGCCTCCGACGACCGTGCCGTGGCCGTTGATGTACTTGGTGGTGGAGTGAACGACGACGTCGGCGCCGTGCTCGAGCGGGCGCTGCAGGATCGGCGTCGCAAACGTGTTATCGACCACCAAGGCGGCTCCGTGGGAGTGTGCGATCTCGGCGGTGCGTGCGATGTCGATGATCGTCATCGTCGGATTGGCCGGTGTCTCCACGTACACCACCGTGGTGTTGGGGTGCGTCTCCAATTCGTGTTCGAGCGCCTCCGGTTCGAGACCCAGGATCCGGCTATTCGCGATCCCGTACCGGGTGAGCACGTTCGAGATGAGGCCGTCGGCCGAGCCGTAGAGCACCCGCTGAGTGACGAGGTGATCGCCCGCCTTGGCGAGGCCCATCAGCGCCGCGCTGATCGCCGCCATGCCGGAGGCGAAGATCTCGGCCGTGACCTGCCCACGATCCTCCCCCATCCCGATTCCCTCGAGAGCAGCGATCTTGCGAGCCAACGCGGTCCGGGACGGGTTGCCCGGACGGGTGTAGACGTATCCCTCGGCCTCACCGCTGGTCCAAGCCTTGACGGCATCCATGTCATCGAACGTGAAGGTCGAGGTCTGGAAGATGGGGGCGATGTGGGCGCCCGACGGATCGTGGATCTCGCCGGCGTGAACCGCCGCCGTTGCCATCCGCCGCTGGAGGTCGGAACTCATCGTGGACTCCCTTCGAGAAACTGCGGACACATTGTGCACCGCCGGCGGGACGAGCCGGCCATCACGGCGAGGCGCCGGGTTCACCGGCGAGCGTCGCCCGGACCTTACGATTTCGTCGTTCGTGGACTAACGGTTCTTCGGATTTGGGCGGGGTGGGACGAAGGGACCGGTAGGAGTCGAGCAGAACCTCG